>CALMQK010000208.1 GCA_937872085.1 uncultured euryarchaeote | reverse complement strand
TAGAGATCCATGAGGGCGGCGGTTTCATGAAGCTGATGAGGAAGACCTGAGCTAACTCAGGGACCTTCTTCATCGCTCTCAAACTCTTTCCCCGTGTTTTGTTACGCTCTTTTGGATCCTTGCTACCTCTTCACGATGATCGTCACGACGTCCTGGTCCCTGACCTTGTGGTCCAGACCGACGATCTGCCCGGGGAACCTCGCGCTCTTCCCCCAGATCTGCGCGTACCTGAAGTTCTTCTTGAAGTCCCGGTGGATCGAGTCGCATATCATGCCTATGTCCGACCCGTCCTTGATGACGAGAGGCTCCACCATGTCGGCATCCTTCCCCTGGGGCTTCATGTAGATGCGTATGAACCTGAGCGCCTTGTACATCTCCTCCTTCAGCCGGTCCAGGCCCACCCCCTTCTCGGCCGCGATCGGGATGAGGGTCCAGCCTTTCAGACGTTTCTCGATCAGCTTCAGATAATCCGGCTGGACCAGGTCTGTCTTGTTTATGGCGACGATGGCTGGGAGAAACAATCTGTTGCCCGAGATGTAATCGATCAGCTGGTCCTCGTCGATGTCTTCCCTGATGACGATGTCCGCATTGGTGTGTCCATACTCGTTCATCATCTCCACGACCAGATCCTCATCCAGCGTAGACTGCTTGGTCGTAAAGTTGACGATAATGCCGCCCCTAGTCTTCTTCGCGATCACGATATCGGCCGGCCTCTGGTTGAGCCTGAGGTTGGCGGTCTTGAGCTCCTCGACGAGCACCTGGATGTTGGTCTCGAAGACGTCAATCATCAGGAGTATGAGGTCCGCGGACCGGACGACCGAGAGCACCTCGCGGCCGCGGCCCTTGCCCTTCGAGGCGTCCTTTATCAGCCCTGGAAGGTCCAGGATCTGTATCTTCGCACCCTTGTACTCCATTAACCCAGGCACGCAGGTGAGCGTGGTGAACTTGTACGCGGCCACCGCGCTCTGCGCGTTGGTGATCTTGTTGAGGAGCGTGGACTTTCCGACGCTCGGGAAACCGACGATGGCCACAGTCGCGTTGCCGGACTTGCGGACGGCGTAGCCTGCTGTCTTGGGGCCCTTGGACCTGCGCAGCTCGGCCTCGTCCTTGAGCCTCGCCATCTTGGCCTTGAGCCTACCGATGTGGTGCTGGGTATTCTTGTTGTACTGGGTCTTGGCCAGCTCGTCCTCTACTTCCTTTATCTGCTCTTCGATGTTGGGCATGGCCTCAGACCTTGATGTCGTCCCGGTAGATATGGGTTCCAGCGCCCTTGTCCAACGCCTCGACAAGCATCTCCGTAGAAGTTATCACGACCTCGTCGCCACCGCCCTCCAAGAACCTTATGGCGGCGAGCATCTTCGGCCCCATGCTCCCGGGAGGGAACTGCCCCTCGGCGTAATGCTTCTTGATCTCCGACAGGTTCGATCGAAGGAGCGGCCTCTGCGTTATCCTCCCGAAATCGAGGAACACGTTCTGGACATCGGTCGCAATGATGAAGAGTTTCTCGTGGATGCTGGTCGCGAGCATCGCGGCCGCGAGGTCCTTGTCTACGACGGCCTCGACTCCCACGTACCTCCCATTTCGCTTGATGACTGGTATCCCGCCCCCTCCGCATGCTATTACGACCTCAGCTTGGTGTTCCCCTCCGAACACAAGCCGCTGGACGGGTTTGCTCTCGACAATGCCGATGGGGTCGGGAGACGGGACCAATCGTCTGTACCCGCCCCGCTTCTTGTCCAGGGCCATCGTCCAGCCTTTCTCCTTCTGGTGCTTCCTGGCATCCTGGTACTTGAAGAACTCTCCGATCGGCTTCGTCGGATTCTTGAACGCGGGGTCGTCCTCGGACACGACCACCTGCGTGATGAGTGAAACGGCGACCTTGTTCATCCCCCTGAGTGCGAACTCCGAGGACAAGGCCTGCTGCAGCATGTACCCGATCTGTCCTTGGCTCTCCGCATCGCACACGTCCATGCTCATCGGCGGGATCTGAGATTTCGAGATCTCGTTTCTGAGAAGTATGTCGCCGACCTGAGGCCCGTTGCCGTGCGTGAGGACTATGTCGTACCCTCTTTGGATGAGGTCAGCGAGCCCCTTGCATGTGATGGCGACGTTCCGGAGTTGGTTCTCCTGAGTCGGCTTCTCGCCGGAGCGCAGGATGGCATTGCCTCCGATGGCTACGACTGCAGTCTTCATGCTGGAACCTCATCGAGGAAGTCCTATCCAGGGAAAAGCAACTATATAACGACTGCCACGAGACCAACCAGCCAATCCTCAATAGATTTTTATCCAAAGAGTCGATTGACTCACCCGATGGAACCTCCAGAGATGGAACCTCCAGGCCTGCGGTTGCAGAAGTACCTCAAAGAGCAGCTCAAGAAGTTCGGGAAGACCCCGTTCGTGATCCCTTTCGCCATCGGCATCTCAGCAGCCGTGTATTACCTGGTGGTCCTCTATGGGAGCGGCGTCTGCCTCATCGGCCTCCTCACTCCGCTCATGCTCCTTGGAATATGCTGGTACTTCGGCATCAAGTCCGTCAAGAAGCTCCTCCTCATCGGGGTGCTCGCCTCGCTGGTCTTCACAGGCGTACTTGCGGCCACCATCACCGATCAGTATCAGCACATCGAGTACAAGGTTGGCGTGAGCGATGACAAGAACGTGACTATGACCGAAGGCGCACTCCAGCCGTTGTATGGAGACAAGACCACAGTCTACGAATACAGCGTCACAGTGCATGTGAAGAACAACGCTACGCCTGTGACAGAGGTTGAGGTCGTGATCCAGTCAGTGCGTTTCCCATCCGCAACAAGCGATACCTTCTCGATGACCGAGCGGTCCAGACAGGTCCTCAACAACACCACTGGGGAAGCGAATGTCCGCTATGTCTACAACACCACTCTTTCGACCCCCGTGAACGTGTATTGGTTCTTGGCGAAGGTCAGCGGCGATACTTTGGTCGCTGCCGACTATTCCACAAGCCCGACAAGTCCGCTACTTGGGCCGATGTCCAAGGACACCAACGCGATCCTGGGCCTCATGCTGCCAATCTCGTTGTACCAGACCTTCGCCAGCGTGTTCCCACTCTACGCGCTCATAGTGGTGATGATCTGGTGGACCCGAAGGACACGGAAGATGCGAAAGGACCAGATGAACAAGTGGGAGGCGGAGCGCGCCAAGGAGGATGCGAAGAAGCCCAAGGAGGACGCCAAGGTGAGCCTTCAGAGGAAGGCGATGGGCCTCGATGACGAAGGCACCTTCGTATGCTCCGAATGCGGCGCGGATGTCCCCGCCGCCGCGACCAAGTGCCCCAAATGCGGAGAGAAGTTCGAATAGAGCCTTTCCCGACCCGCCAAGAATCCCGAGCTGGCTGCGCCGATTTCCCCGGCCGCACAACACATTTATGTAGGGAAACCATACACTGCACTCGGGATGCACGCTAGGTCAGAGCGATACATCGATTCTTGTGGAGGCAGGATTGCTTGTCATCCATAGCCCATGAACTCGCGAAGAAGCAGAAGGAGATCTCCGTTTCGGAGTTCTTCGAGAAGAACAAACAGATCCTAGGGTTCGACTCGCTCACGAGGGCGCTCATCACGTCCGTGAAGGAGCCCGTCGACAACAGCCTGGACGCCTGTGAGGATGCAGGCGTTCTCCCGGAGCTGCTCGTGCGGGTCGAGAAGATCGACGAGAAGGAGTACCGGGTGACCGTGGAGGACAACGGCCCCGGCATCGTCAAGAAGCAGGTCCCAAACGTCTTCGCGAGGCTGCTATACGGCTCCAGGTTCCACACGAGGGCGCAACGCAGAGGCCAGCAAGGCATTGGCGTCTCTGCGGTAGTGATGTACGGCCAGCTCACGACTGGAAAGGCCGCGAGGGTCAGATCCAAGATATCCGACGAGGAGGTGGCGTACGAGTGCGACCTGATCCTCGACACGAAGAAGAACAGGCCGGACGTCATCAAGGAGGATTTCGTCATCTGGGACCGGCCTCACGGCACCAGCTTCCAGATCAATGTCAAGGGGAAGTACATCGGCGGGAAGCAATCCATATTCGAGTATCTCAAGGGCGTCGCCATAGTCAACCCGCATGCGAAGATCACATTCATCCCACCGGAGGGGAACGCCGTCGTCTTCGAGAGGGCGTCCGATATCGTCCCCCCGCCCACGAAGGAGATCAAGCCGCACCCCGAGGGAGTCGAGCTAGGTGAGCTCCTGAGCATGGCGAAGTACACTGAATCGAACAAGATGACGAGCTTCCTCAACACCGAGTTCTCGAGGATATCGTACAGGGTCGCGAGGGATATATGCGAGCTCGCCGGCGTCCCGCCCGAGCAGAGGCCGGACAAGATGAGGCTCGAGCAGGCCGGGGCCATCCTCGAGGCGATCAAGAAGGTCAAGATCATGTCCCCCGATACGGACTGCCTTTCCCCGATCGGCGAGACGCTGATAAGGAAGGGCCTGAAGAACGTCCTGGGCCAGCTCAAGGCCGACTTCTACGCTCCTCCGATAACCAGGGAGCCGAAGGTCTACGCGGGCAACCCGTTCGTGGTCGAGGTAGGGATCGTCTACGGGGGCGGACTGAACAGGGAGGAGCAGGTGCAGATACTGCGGTTCGCGAACCGCGTCCCGCTGATGTACCAGCAGGGCGCATGCGCCATCACTCAGGCGGTCGAGGCGGTCGACTGGAGGAGGTACGGGCTCGAGCAGAGGGGCGGGCAGGGGATCCCGTTCGGTCCGGCCATCGTGCTCGTCCATGTCGCATCGACGAAGATCCCGTTCACCTCGGAATCCAAGGAAGCGATCGCGAACATCCCTGAGATCAAGGAGGAGATCGAGCTCGCGCTCAAGGCTTGCGCCCGGAGGCTGAAGACGCACCTCAACAAGGCCGAGAAGAAGAGCAAGACGAGGGTCAAGTTCGAGATCGTCCAGGACATCATACCCATGATCGCGCAGAAGGCAGCGAAGATCGTGGGAAAGCCGGTGCCGAAGCTCGCGGGGACGATCACCAAGATCATGAACGTCGTTTGGATAGACGACGAGGTGAAGTTCGAGAAGAACCGACACCACATTTCCGTCAAGATATACAATTACACGCCCAAGTCACAGAATTTCCACTTGCACATGTTGCTGCCGTATGACAAGGTGGACCAGAAGACGCTGAAGATGCAGCCAATCGAGGTCCGGGAGGCCAACAAGGTCACCTGGGACGTGAAGCGGCTCTCCTCGACTGACATCCTCGAGCTCAATTTCGACCTCCACGGCGTGCCGCAGGAACAGTACGATCAGAACGAGCTGTACGTGAGCGGCATCGACTCCGCATCGGTGATAGGAGCGGAGGTGCTGCCGGGCGACTGGGACCTCGAGCACCTCAGGATCACAGAGGAGGGTCCGGCCGAGGAACCGGAAGAGGGTGAAGAGGGCGAGATCGATTACGACGAGGGTGTGGAGGTGGTGAAGGATGAAGAATGAGGAGCGCCACCAGAGGGCCGTGAACAAGCTCACGGACATCGCTGGGAGCATCTACGACCAGATCGACGACGGCAAGATACCGAAGATGATGATCCCGCTCAGGACCAAGAGCAACATCAGGTTCGACCCCAAGGCGGCCGTGTGGAAGTACGGGAAGGCCATGGGAGCGCGTTCGGCCAAGAAGCTCACGGGCGCCCAGATGCTCCTCAGGACCACCTACATGCTCGAGTTCATCGAGGGGATGATCAAGGAGGAGAAGAGCTCCACCTTGAGAGAGATGTACTACATATCCGAGGGCTGGGCGAAGGGGAAGTTCAACGCCCAGGACGAGTCCAACATGCTCGCGGAGGACCTCGAGATAATCACGCAGTGCATGAGGGAGGACTTCAAGCTGAGGCCCGAGGAGGACGGAGCGAGGGTCATCGGGAACGTCACGATCCAGGAGCTCGACCGTAAGGGGAAGATGAAGAAGATAAACTGCCGGGACGATGTCGGCGATTCCGGGTATGGCATCCCGTACAATGTCGAGAAGGACAAGATAGAGTTCCTCGACTGCGACGCGGACTTCTTGATAGCCATCGAGACCGGTGGTATGTTCGACAGGCTGGTCGAGAACAAGTTCGACGAGGACGCGCACGCGGTCCTCGTGCACCTCAAGGGCCAGCCCGCGAGGAGCACAAGGAGGTTCATCAAGAGGATCAACGAGGAGATGAAGCTCCCCGTCTGCACGTTCGTCGATGGCGACCCCTGGAGCTTCAGGATCCACGCCTCGCTTGCCTACGGCGCCATCAAGACCGCACACCTGTCCGAGTACCTGGCCACGCCGACGGCCGAGTTCATCGGAATCACAGCCTCGGACATCCTGAACTACGATCTACCCACGGACAAGCTGAACGACAAGGACATCCAAGCGCTGAACGCCGAGAAGACCGACCCCAGGTTCAACGACGGGTTCTGGAAGCACGAGATCGACCTCATGCTCGAGATCGGGAAGAAGGCGGAGCAGCAGGCGCTCGCCAAGTACGGCCTGGATTATGTCACCGACACTTACCTGCCCGAGAAGTTGTCCGAGATCGGCATGATGAAGTGATCCCTTATCCGGACCACGAGCAGAGGTTGTAGGTCCTGTCGCTCATCCCCGAGCTGCCCATCCACATGAGCCGCTCGAAGCTGTGGATGACGACATAGCCGCGAGAGAATACCGAATCTATCGCACGCCTGCAGGTCGCGGGAACGGCGACGGAAATCTCGCTCATCCCCGCGTCGGCCGCCAAGAGCTCCGATGCCGCGAGGAGCGGTCCGAGCACATCGCCTTTGGCCTTGGGGTCCACGGCAAGAACTCGTATCCCCGCGGCCGGCTTGTTCATCCGTTTCGGGACCGTGTGGACGATGCTGAACCCCGCCACCTTGCCATCGGATGTGGCCATGATGGTATCTCCGACCGAGAACTTCTGGGTAAGCTCCACCTCCTTGGTGTAGTCGAGCCCGAGCCTCAGCGCGCTGGATATCGACCTGATCTGAGACTTCATGTGATCCTGGACGGACGATTCGGAGAACCTCTCGACGGAAACGTTCCCGCTCGGCTCGTCCTCGAGCTCGTGCTTCTCCAGCTTCTTCGCGAAGATGACCACTAGACCTTCGTTCCTGAGTCCGACCTTCATGTACATGCCCAGGTTCGTGGCGTTCTCGGGCATCGTCTCGAGCCCGATATCCACGCACTGCTGGTCCTCGAGGTACCTGAGCGAGTGCTTCAGGAGCTCCTTTCCCAGTCCCTTCGACTGGTACGAAGGAAGGATGGACAGTGGCCCCCCCCAGCCGGTCGCGCCCCAGACATGCGAGAAGACGAGGCCGACGACCCCGGCATATTCCTCGGCTGCCACGAAGGCGCCTCCCATGTCCGAGTGGAGGAATGAGAGCAGGCCTTCGTCCGTCCTTGCGGAGAGCTTCATCTTCAGGCCGTAACTCTTCTCCATGAGGTCGTTCCAGCAGACCAGATCGACTCCTTTGACATCGACCAGGTCCTCCACCTTCATGTTCCGGATCACGACCGCCATTCGCACCCTCCTTGGGCAGATCGACTGCTTCGTACGATGGAAACGGGGTACGTGTTTATCAAACCACGAGTCCCCATTGTACCTAAGTGTAAATTATATGCGTGGACCAGGATTCACGAGGTTGCCATGCGGATGACTCCGGAGTGCGTGCCCTGTCTGATCAGGAGGGTCCTATTCGAGGCCGAGGAGGTCGACGACCGGACGTCTGTCAAGGCGGTCAAGAACGCGTCCAAGATGCTTGGAGAACTCTTCAACAACGATTGCTGCTCAGCAGATGTGGCGACCCAGGTCCATAGGGAGACCTACAAGATCCTGCGATCGAAGGACCCATACGCGAGGCTCAAGAAGAGGAGCAACGACGTCGCATTGGACATCTACCCATCTGCCGAGAGATTCGTCAAGAGATCGAAGGATCCTCTGAGAGACGCTTTCCTGTGTGCTGTCGTGGGGAATGTCCTGGATTTCGGGATAGGCACTGGATTTGACGATCCAGAGATGCTCAGGAAGCAGTTCAAGGGCCTTCTGCAAGAGGGCCTCGGTCATGACGACACCCCCAGGATCAAAAGGCTTCTCAAGAAGGCGGAGACGGTGGTCTACCTGGGAGACAACTGCGGGGAGATCGTCCTCGACAGGCTTGCCCTCAAGGAGCTGAAGAAGTCCGATGTCCACCTGACGCTGGTCGTGAAGGAGGACGCCATCTTGACCGATGCCACGCGCAAGGACATCGAAGGCCTCGGTATGGAGAATATCGTGGACGAGATTGTCGAGGCGCCGGGATTCGCGGTGGGGATCGACCTCGACTCGATCCGAGGGAAGTTCGGGAAGTTGCTGGAGGACGCGGACCTCATCGTGGCAAAGGGCATGGCGAACTTCGAATCGCTCTCCGAGACCGATCTGGCACCGATCGCCTATCTCCTCAGGACCAAGTGCAGTCCAGTGGCGAACGCGATGGGGCTGAAGAAGGACATAAACGCGGTGAAGCTCTTCGAGAAAGGGGTGAGGCGATGATCGACTCCATCGAATTCAGGACATTTGTCAACAAGCGGACGAGCACGTTCAGGATCGCGACCGGTTCATCGGATGTCGAGGAGAACATCGTGGTGAAAATCATTTCAGGGGACGACTTTGGCGTGGGCAACGGCAACCCGACGGACGTCACGAAGGAGACCAGACAATCGGTGGAAGCGTTCCTCTCTAAGGTCCCGAAGAAGATCGTGGGCACCGAGGAGGACGATCTGGTCAAGGTCCACCAACGGTTGGATTCCATAGCCGAGGGGAACACCGCGGCAAAGGCCGCGGTCGATATCGCTCTCTTCGACCTCCTAAGCAAGCGCGACAAGAAACCTCTCTATGAATGGCTCGGTGGCACCCGGGACAGGATCATCACCGACATGACCATTGGCATTGAGTCGAAGGAGACCACGGTCCAAAAGGCGCTGAAGCATTACAAGGCTGGCTTCAGGGCGCTCAAGATAAAGGTCGGGCTCGACCTCGAGGAGGACATCAAGAGAGTAGGTGCCGTCCGCGAGGCCGTAGGGCCGGGGGTGCACCTCAGGGTCGACGCGAACCAGGGGTACACCGTCGAGCAGGCCATCAGGTTCTGCGAAACGATGAAGGCCTACGATATCGCGGTCATCGAGCAGCCAGTGAAGGCGCAGGACTACGCTGGCCTGAAGAAGGTGACGGAAGCCTCCGACATCCCGATCATGGCGGACGAATGCGTCAAGTCCGTGCTCGATGCAAGGAAGATCGCACGCGAGGGAATCGCTGACATGATCAACATCAAGCTGATGAAGAGCGCCGGGATACATGATGCGGTCATGATCAACCGGTTGGCCGAGGCCGCTGATGTGAAGACGATGGTCGGTTGCATGGGCGAGATTCAGGTGTCCATCGCTGCAGGCCTGCATTTCGCGCTGAGCTCGGAAAACGTGGTCTTTGCAGATCTTGACTCGCACTTCAACATCGTCGACGATCCATCATCTGGGTTGGAATTCGACGATGGACACCTTATTGCGTCAAAGGCGCCGGGTCTGGGTGTCAGGACACCGTTGGACTTGTGCCGATGCAAGTGAGTTCGCCTTGAATCGGTGAGAGGGTGAAATCAGAGGATTCTTATAGGCTCCGTCTTATGACCGGCCAGTACTACGGGAACGGCGAGATAGGATGCCACCTAAGAAGATGCGGCCTAAGAAGATGCAGCCCAAGAAGATAAGCGAAATTCAGAACCAGGAACTGAAGTTCAGGGCATTGCTTAACAAGAGGGACGAGATCAACGATCAGGCGGCCGTCCTGAGGTCCGAGAGGGACGCATTCAACAAACACAAGATTGGGCTCCGGGAGCAGATGGACGCGGCCCGGGACAAGAGGGACGCGCTCGTCATGCAGATGAGGGTCCACAAGAAGAAAAGGGATGATTTTCAAGCGAAGGCCAAGGAACTGATCGAGTTCAAGAAGAAGCTGCATGGCGGTTCCACGAGAAGCCTCAAGGACGAGATCAGGGCGATGGATGCGGAGGCGAGGTTACTTGAGCTCCGCCAACAGACAGTCCCCATGACGATCCCCAAGGAGCGAGAACTCCTTGAAACCATCAAGAAGAAGCACGATGAAGTAGAGCGCATGAAGAATGTCCTTGCCGAGCAGGAGAAGATCCAGCATGAGGTCAGGGACATGGACCAGAGCATAGATTCCCTCTTCAGGCATGCGGACACGGAGCATGCGGAGGTGGTCCGACTCTCCGACGAGCAGCACAAGGCCCACGAGGAGGCATCGACCATCTTCAAGGACATCGCCCAGCTCGTGGCCTCTGCGAACAAGAAGCACGCGGAATTCGTGAAGCTGAGGGAGGAGGCCAACGCGGTCCACGAGAAGGCCGCGGAGATGCGCGAGAAGATAATCGAGACCCGGAAGGAAGAGCGGATGGAGCGTGTGGAGGAGAAGAACGCCCTCCGGGACGTCAACGTGGCCGTGAAGAGGGCCCTCGACGATCAGTCGAAGAAGGACAGGGCCGCCGACGAAGCGTTGGAGCTGTTGTTCAAGAAAGGCCGAGTTGTGATCGGCTAGTATCGGCTATCTTCCTGGAGAACTCCTCCCCTGAGACCTCCCCAGTTATCTTCCCGTCAACGATCGTCATGACCCTGTCGGCGATCTGGCCGATGCGCTGATCGTGCGTCACGATCACGATCGTCTTCTTGTACTCGTCCTTCAGCCTCTTGAACAGGTGCAGTATCTGCTGTCCGGTCACCGTGTCAAGCTCCCCGGTGGGCTCGTCCGCCAGGATCACGGGCGGATCGTTCGCCAAGGCCGTTGCGAGACCTATCCTCTGCTGCTCTCCTCCCGAAAGCTCGTCCGGCTTGTGGTTGGCCCGTGGCTCCATGTCGATCAGTTTGAGGAGCTCCGTGGTCCGCTCCTTCATCTCCTTGCCGCCCTTGGACGCGAGTCTCATCGGCAGCTCGATGTTCTCCCTAGCCGTCAGCGTTGGAACGAGGTTGAAGAACTGGAAGACGATGCCGACCTTCTCCCGCCGGTGCTTGACCAGGTCCGCATCGCTCAGGTCCACGAGGTTGGAGCCGTCGAGCATGACGGATCCGGCCGTGGGCCTGTCGAGCCCGCCCAGTATGTTGAGCAGAGTTGTCTTTCCACATCCCGACGGACCCATGATCGCCAGGATCTCGCCGCTGTTTATCTTGCAGTCCAGTCCGCGTAGCGCGATGACTTCCGACTTTCCGGTCTTGTACACCTTGATTAGGTCCTTTATGACGATGTCCGCCAACTCAACCACCTCGTATCCTTAGGACTTCAGCTAATCTGATCTTACCTGCTCGAGCCGTCGCGAGCAGCGCTGCGATGACCAGCGACGCTGCGGCTACCAGCACCATCGCCCAGGTGACGAATGTGAACAACATCCTATGAGGCACGACTCCTCCTGAGCCCGGCATCGTGAGGGTGTTGAACAGGTAGGCAGAAATCAGGCCGACGATCGCGCCCACTGAGAGGCCCAGGATCATAAGAGTGATCGACTCGCCCATGAGTATCCTCCGCATCTGCGAGCCCGAGGACCCGCGAGCCATTATGCACGCGAGCTCCTGCTCCCGGTCCGCCACGGCGACGAATATGATGAGCCCTACTCCCACGGACATGATGATGA
>CALMQK010000207.1 GCA_937872085.1 uncultured euryarchaeote | reverse complement strand
TCTGAGGACGAAGTTCGGACGCAGGGCAAAGAACGGCACCTGCGTGAACGGGGCCCAGTCGTTCCTGGAGCCGTTCTTCGAAGTTGAGAGCTACCTGAGATACAAGGGAACTGCATTCACGAAGCGCTTCGACGCGAACTCCTACCTCTACATCACTCGGGCGATAGACCTGTTCGACCTCGCCCCAGGGTGCGAATCTCTCGAACCGGCTTTCCGGGACTGCAAGTCCAGATTCCTGGTGCTCTCCTTCTCGTCCGATTGGCTCTACCCGCCATATCAGTCAGAGGAACTGGTGCAGGCCATCCGATCGAACGGCCTCTCGGCGGAGTACCACATGATCGATTCGAGCTACGGTCACGACGCGTTCCTGCTCGAGGCGGACAAGATGGAGGACATCGTCTCCAGATTCCTCATCGTGGACGGCAAGAAGAAGTACTATGAATCGGACCACGGCTATCCGATATCTTAGGACGAGAGTGTGGGACTGTGCCGGAAAGCTATTTAACGGCCATCCTCAATGAGCCACTATTCTTTCAGCCAACGGGCCGATAGATCAGCGGAAGATCGCCTGCTTTGCAAGCAGGAGGTCAGGGGTTCAAATCCCCTTCGGTCCACCTTTTGCTTGAGACAACCCTGAATCAAGACGACGATTGAATCAATTCGCGACGTAATTGAGGACGACTGAATCCACTGGGATCCCGTCTTATCGTTGACCGTTCTCTAAAGAGACAAATGGTAATAAGGCAGAACTTTCCTGTAACATCACCCGTTCAAGCGGTATCAGGCGGAATCGATGGTCTTAAGAGTCCTGCTTGTCGACGACGAGGAAGCCCTCACGGAGATTGCCAAGGTCTTCTTGGAACGAGACGAGGATCTCAAAGTCGACACTTCTCCATCTGCCAAGAACGCGCTTGAGAAGCTCAAATCAGACAACTATGACGTCATCGTCTCGGACTATATGATGCCGGAGATGAACGGCATCGAACTTCTGAAGAAGCTCAAATCCGACGATAACACGACGCCCTTCATCCTCTTCACAGGACGAGGACGGGAAGATGTCGCGATCGACGCATTGAACAGCGGGGCGTCGTTCTATCTCCAGAAAGGCGGAGACCCGAAATCGGAATTCGCTGAGCTCGCGAACATGATCAAGAGGTCGGCACGGCACGCTCAAGTCGAGAAAGCGCACGCCGAACTCATAGTGGATCTCCAGAGGTCACACAGGCTCCTGAGTGCCACTCTTGAGTCCACGGTAGATGGCATCCTCTGCGTCGATCGAGATGGCAATGTACTGGTGTACAACAACCGATTCGTGGAGATATGGGGGATTCCAGAGCACGTCATGAAATCGAGACACTGTGACCAGATGATGCCCTGTATCCTGGACCAATTGAAGGACCCGGACGAGTTCAAGAATACAATCTACAACGGGTTTAGAGAGCTCAACCTGCAGAACCGCTCAATCGTCGAGTTAAAGGACGGTCGAGTTTTCGATTACGTTTCAAATTCCATGCTTGTGAACGACGAGGCGGTAGGACGGATTGCCAATTTCAGAGACATAACCAACCAGGCGCGAGCGGAGGGGACGTTGCGGCGGGAGAAGGAGAAGGCGCAACAATACCTCAGCCTCGCCGGAGTCATGCTTCTGGCTCTTGACGAGCACGGGAAAGTAACGTTAGTGAACAAAAGGGGCTGCGAGATCCTCGGATATGATGAGGGGCAAATACTCGGGAAGTCCTGGTTCGAGAATTTCCTGCCAGAGAGCATTAGAGACCAGTTCAGGGCCGTCTTCAAGGGGTTGATGGATGGAAACCTAGGGCCTCTTGATCACCAACTCCCCCACCCCGTGTTATGCGGAGGCGGGGTGGAGAGGTACATCGCCTTCACCAATGCTCTCCTGAAGGACGAGGGGGGTGAGATCATTGGCACTTTGAGCTCGGGGGAGGATGTCACCGAACGCATGCAGGCGGAGGAGGCCCTCAGAGTCAGTCTTGCGAAATACACGGCACTCTTCGAGTCGCTGCCCTTGGGAGTGACCATTGCAGACAAATATGGCAATATAACTGAGAGCAACAAGGAAGCAGAGCGATTGCTGGGCCTATCTCGCGAGGATCAGGTCAAGAGACAGATCGATGGACGGGAGTGGCGCATCGTGAGGCCCGATGGCTCCCCGATGCCGGCGAGCGAGTACGCGAGTGTCCGGGCGATGAAAGAGAACCGTCGTTGCTCGAATGTTGAAATGGGCGTCGTCAAGCGAGATGGGTCCACAAGCTGGATAAACGTCACCGCTGCGCCCATTCCCTTGGACGGGTCTGGCGTGGCAATCACCTATACAGACATCACCGACCGCAAGCAGGCGGCCGCAGCGTTGCGGGAACTCGAAGGACGCTATCACAATCTTGTCGAAGGCATGCTCGAGGGAGTGGCATATTGCCGCATGCTGTACGACGAGCGCGGACACCCGGTGGACTGGATATACCTCACTGTCAATAGCAACTTCGAGAAACTGACTGGACTTCACAACATTACTGGCAAGCGCGTGACTGAAGCAATTCCAGGGATTGAAAAGGCGGATCCCACCTTGTTCGAGATTTATGGCCGGGTCGCATCCAATGGTAAGCCTGAGACGTTCGAGATGGACGTCAAGTCATTGGGACAATGGTTGAGAGTCTCAGTGTTCTGTCCGGAAAAAGACCACTTCGTGGCGGTTTTTGAAGATATCACAAAACGCAAACAGACGGAGAAAGCTCTGAAGGAGAGCGAGAAGAAGTATCGTCAATTGGTCGAAACCGCTCAAGAAGGCATCTGGGCCATCGATGTGGATGCAAATACCACTTATACCAATCCGCGAATGGCCGAAATGTTGGGCTATACACCAGAGGAAATGATGGGGCGCCATCTCTTCTTCTTCATGGATGAGCGTGGCAAGGAAGTCGCTCAAATTGGCCTCGACCGTCGAAAACAAGGAATCAAAGAACAGCACGATTTCGAGTTCCTGCGAAAGGATGGGCAGCGGATCTATGCTAGCCTGGAAACATCACCAATGATGGATGAGGCGGGAAATTACGTAGGTGCCTTGGCTGTTGTGGCAGACATCACCGAGCGCAAGCAGGCGGCCGCAGCGTTGCGGGAAATCGAAGGACGCTATCACAATCTTGTCGAAGGCATGCTCGAGGGAGTGGCATATTGCCGCATGCTGTACGACGAGCGCGGACACCCGGTGGACTGGATATACCTCACTGTCAATAGCAACTTCGAGAAACTGACTGGACTTCACAACATTACTGGCAAGCGCGTGACTGAAGCAATTCCAGGGATTGAAAAGGCGGATCCCACCTTGTTCGAGATTTATGGCCGGGTCGCATCCAATGGTAAGCCTGAGACGTTCGAGATGGACGTCAAGTCATTGGGACAATGGTTGAGAGTCTCAGTGTTCTGTCCGGAAAAAGACCACTTCGTGGCGGTTTTTGAAGATATCAGCGAGCGCAAGAAATCCGAATCGGTTATCGCGGAGTCTTTGGAGAAGCGCAGGGAACTCGAATCCATAATAGACAAAAGCCCTGCGATAGCATTCACCTGGAAGCCTGGCCCGGACTGGTCAGTCGCATTTGCGTCTAACAGCGTCAGGCAGTTCGGATACGTGCCAGAGGATTTCACATCGAGGCGCATGACATACGCAGATCTCGTGCATCCAGAGGATTTGAAGCGCGTGAACGACGAATCCGAGGCGTTCTCCAAGAAAGGCGTTTCGGAGTTCACACAGGAATATAGGATCCTTACGAAGTCCGGGGATGTTCGATGGGTGGACGACCGCACCGCGATCCTCCGAAATGCAAAGGGTGAATCTGTCTTCCACCAGGGCATAATCTTCGACATCACTGAGCAGAGGCGCGTCGAGGGAGCACTAAAGCTGGCAAACAAGAAGTTGGCTCTACTGGGCAGCGTCACCAGGCACGATGCTATCAACCAATTGACCGTTCTCATGTCATGGCTTGACATCGCAATGGAGGTCGGGAAGGACCTACCGACGATGGAGCAACTTATCAGGGCGCAGGAATCCGCCCGCATGCTCCAGGGACAGCTCGAATTCACCGCCGGGTACCAGGAGCTAGGTATCAAGCAGCCCCAGTGGACCGACCTGAAGGTCGCAGCATGTGCGGGTGTCGAAGGCATCGAATTGGGTGCTGTCTCTCTCAAGCTCGACCTGAAGGGGGCCGAGATCTTCGCGGATCCCATGCTTGAGAAGGTGTTCCACAATCTCGTGGGCAACTCACTAAGACATGGCGAAAAGGTGACACAGATACGCCTCTACCTCGAGGAGTCCGACGGAAAGCTCATAATAGTCTGCGAGGACGATGGAGTGGGGATCACGGTCGACGAGAAGGAGAAGATATTCGTACGCGGCTATGGAAAACACACGGGACTCGGCCTCTACCTGGCCCGTGAGATCCTCGAACTGACAGGCATTGCGATAAAAGAAACGGGCGTACCCGGCAAGGGTGCTAGATTCGAATTGCTCGTCCCCGCCGGCAACTACAAGATCGGCCGCGGTGGCTAGTGAGCGGAATTCCATGAAAATCGTTCTACAGCTGGTCTCAAATGCTACTTGCTATTCAGTGTTCAAATCCTCCCCGGTCAGCTTCTAGGCATAGCATGCGGAGCCCCCTCAGTGGATGCTCCAACTCGCACCGGGTTCAACCAAAAGGATTTATTTCATGATTCTATCTGCATGCTCTGTGACCTAGTTGAGCGAAGGGCTAATTCAAGTCGAGGGGCTGTCGAAGCACTACCCGCCGGACGTGAAAGCGGTCGACGATATCTCATTCACTATCCAACCCCGTCAGATATTCTCCATGCTTGGTCCGAACGGCGCGGGAAAGACGACCACGGTGGAGATCCTTGAGGGACTGCGAACCCCCACCTCGGGAACGGCGACGATCTTTGGCGTCGATGTGACCAAGGACTACAGCACGCTCAGGGACAGGGTTGGCATCCTTCCGCAAAGCTTCGAACCCTTTGACAATCTCAAGCCCACAGAGGCCGTGCAGTACTGGGCCGGTCTCTACGACATCAAGATGACCAAGAGTCAGGCGAACTTTCTACTCGAGCGGGTCGATTTGACTGAAAGGAAATCGGTGCTGTCAAGAAATCTTTCGGGAGGGGAAAAGAGGAAGCTCGGGATTGCTCTCTCTCTCATAAACGAACCAGAGCTGCTGTTCTTGGATGAGCCGACGACGGGCCTGGATCCAAAGGCTAGGAGAGACCTCTGGCGGCTGATCGAGGAGATCAGGAAAAAGGGCACGACCGTATTCCTGACGACACACTATCTCGAAGAAGCCGAGAAACTGGCGGACGATGTCGCCATCATGCACAAGGGGAAGATCGTGGCGAGAGGCAGTCCCCACGACCTGATAGCGAGATATGGCAAGATGACCGTCATAGTGCTCTCAGGAGCGGGAAGCGAGGCACTTCGCGAGATCAGGAGAAGAGGGATTGAGGCGACCGAGGAAAATGGGGACGTCCTTGTCCCTGTGAAGGATCCCACCGAGATGAGAGCGATTTTCCAGAAGATATCGGGGATCGAGCTCCAGGCAAAGGACATCTACACCAGAAGACAGACGCTTGAGGACGTCTTCCTGAACCTTGTTGGGGCGAAGATGGATGAGGGGGATCTGAAACCATGAGCCGGATTCTTGCGGACATCATGGGGTTCGGCAGGCAATACCTCAGATCCAAGGTAGGAGCGTTCTTCACATTCGGATTCCCCATATTGCTGATCGTGCTGTTCGGATTGATATTCAGCCCGAGCGGTACCCAGAAGGTGTCGCTGCCGGTCCAGAACTTGGACGGGAGCTCCTTTTCCGTCGCCTATCTGAACGAGCTGAACAACACGACCCTCGTGAACATAAGGATGATTCCGGCCGACGCGAACATCACGAACTACATCAACGACAATTCACTGTCACTCGCGCTTCAGATACCAGTCAATTTCGGCTCGAAGATTGTGGATGGCTTGGGTTCCAATTACTCAGGGCCGGTCCTCGTCACGATCTACGGGGACAAGTCACAATCCACCTTCGGGACCGCCGTTGCCGCTGTGCAAGCTGCGAGCGTGAGCTTCAACTACAAGCTCTCGCAGACATTGCCGCTGGTCGCACCAGGCGTTCAGGGTCTGAAGGAGGGCTACCAGTTCCTCGACTACTTCTTGCCCGGCGTCGTGGGCATTACCGTGATGACGAATGCGCTGTTCAGCATGTCCGCGATATGCGCGGAGTACAGACAGCGGGGATTCTTCAAACTACTCGCCACAACCAAATTGAGAAAGTACGAATGGCTGATATCGAAGTTCGTCTTCTTCTCGATCATACTGATATTGTCTCTCCTGACAACATTCGCCGTCGCGAGCGCCGTATTTGACACGCACTCGACTATCACACTGCTCTCTCTGGTGATGATCCCCGCCGGCGCATTCCTCTTTGTCTCCCTTGGAATGCTCTTGGGAGTTGCCATAAAGGACCCCGAGTCGGGTAATGCAGTCGCCAACGCCATCAGTTTCCCCATGATGTTCTTGTCGGGCACCTTCTTTCCGCTTGACGCGATGCCTGACTTCCTGCAAGTCGTGGCCCGTGCGATGCCACTCACCTACTTCAACAATGGCTTGAGAGACACGATGGTCTACGGCAACACGGGAGGCTCCCTGATCAATCTGTTGGTCGTGGTCGTCATTGGTGTCATCTTCTTCCTCCTAGCCAGCAGGCTGATGTCCTGGAAGGAACGCTGACCAGGGCGTAAAGGCAGAAGAACCCCGGGCTCCATACGCCACCTATGGACGACTGGACATACCTGGCTTTCGTCGCAGGAGCGCTGACCTCGACCGGCTACATACCGCAGATCATCAAGGGATACCGCACCCGCAAGCTCGATGATGTGTCCCTCATCATGCCCGCGGTTCTCGGTTTCGGAATGTTCCTGTGGCTGATCTATGGATTGGCGCGAGAAGACTCAGCAATCATCGCGGCAAACGTCGTCGGGGCTTCATTCACCACCTTGCTGGTCCTGATGAAGATGAGATACAGCAAAGCAGGGAAGAGCATATCAGGGTGACCCTTTCTTCGCGACCTTGGTCTGCGTGACATGTCGCAGGAGCCCGTCAAGGTCCTTCTCGAGGATTGTCCCTGCCGACCTCCCCTTCTCCGCTCCATCAGAATACGCAACGACCGTGGGGATCTCGTCGATCTCCCAGTCGTTCCACTCGGGAGCGCCTCTCAACACCTCAACTGTGTATATCGGTTCGGTCCGTCCAGAGGTCCACCGTTTCCACAGAGGTGCGAAAGCAGCACAGTCTCCGCACCATTCTCCTGTGAATAGAACGAGCGCCGGCTTTCGCTCGACATAAACGAGTC
>CALMQK010000206.1 GCA_937872085.1 uncultured euryarchaeote | reverse complement strand
TATCATGCGCATCTTGGTCGTTGACAATGGCGGTCAGTGGACTCACAGGGAGTGGAGGGTGCTTAGGGACCTCAACGTCGAGAGCGAGATAATCCCCAACACGACCCCTCTCGAGAGCATCAAGGCGGACGGGTTGGTCCTATCTGGCGGTGCCCCTCGGGTCGGGCTCGACAGCGAGAAGATGGGCAAGTGCGGGGAGTACATCGACAAAGCCGGCGTACCCATCCTCGGGATTTGCGCAGGACATCAGTTCATGGCCATGCACCTGGGGGGTCAGGCCGGACCTTCGAAGACCGCGGAGTTCGGGAAGATGCTCGTCATGGTCGATGACGAGGACGACCTGTTCAAAGGCCTCCCGGACACCTTCGTGGCGTGGGAGTCCCACAACGACGAGGTGACTCAGCTCCCGCCGGACTTCGTTGCGCTTGCTCATTCGGATACCTGCCAGATCCAGGCGATGAAGTGCACCACGAGGCCCCTGTATGGCCTGCAGTTCCATCCGGAAGTAGAGCACACGGACAGCGGCTACGAGATGTTCCAGGCCTTCATCGACATCTGCGCGCAGAACAAGAAGGCCTGACCGATGGACAAGGGGCGCCTTGAGGTACTCAGGGAAGCTCAGAGGATCCGACAACGCAAAGAGGAACTGGAACGTGCGATCGGAAGGGCAGTCCGGAGGAGCGGCCATGATTTTCAGTATTATCTCGCCACGCTCTCAGAACTCAGGGAACTCGCAGCCTCGAAAGGGGTCTCCATAGACCAGGTCGCAGAGGGACTCCTAATGGAAAAGAATGGCGGCGATGATGAAGGCCGCCACCAGGACGACGCCGACCACTAGCATGAATATCGCGATCGACCGGCTCGACCCGAAGGCGATCGGAATCGGCCCGATGAGTATGAGTCCTCCGAAGTCCGGTTTCGTCTTGTGTGCTTCGGGTATCGCACCTCCGTGGATCTCCGCCTCCACCTCTTCTGGCATCTCGGGGGCATGCCGTAGCGCTTCCAGTTGCCCCATCATGATCAGCGCGAAGCCCACGAAGAAACTCAGTACGATGAGCAACACCCCGGTGAAGAACAGGGGGCTGGTGCCCGTGAACACCGGGAACAGGATGAACAGGCTCACATCGGCCGTCCCCGCAGCCACCGCAGCCAAGATGAGCGCCACACCAGCCGCGAAGAACACGACTGGTAGCCAGGTCTTGTGGCCTACTCTGATACCCACATCTCTTGCCATCCATACGCCCCTTGTCTCGATATCACATCCATGGGGCTATCTACTTTATCCCGACCCCGCCAGCGGGCTCAGAAGGCCTTTTATCGCGCTCCCGCATTCACCGATGGGGGAGCAGCTGACCACGCTCAAGGACTACATGGTTGAGATCCTGAAGTCCAGGAACTTCAACATCGAGGAGAAGGAGGGGTACCTCTACGGCAAGCGGGACGACATCTCAGTCGTCATCCTCGCGGCCAGCGACATGATCGTGGACGACGTGCAGGACTTCGTCAAGAACGTCTCGGGCTTCTCTGGTCGGAAGGTCGTCGCCTCCCTCGGCAAGATAGACGATGTGGTCCAATCGTTCCTTCAGGAGAAAGGGGTCCATTACTGGGGCAGGGAGGAGATAGAGCACGAGATAGGCAACATGCAGCTCGCCAGCGTGGAGGACGTCAACGGCAAGAGCTTGATAGACGAGGTCGTCTCCGACGAGTTGCCAGAAAGGCTCACCGAGCCTCCTGAGCAAGCCATACCGGTCATCGTGGAGAGCACGAAGGGGGTGACAGAGCGGATCGTGAAGCCTAACTTCCTCCTGGAGGACGTGAAGTACCTCGCCAGGCACGATATCCAGGGATACAAGTTCGAGTTGGAGTTGGTCCCGCACTACCTGTTCCATTATGTCCTCAACCTCGAGGGCGGCGAACAGAAGGCAGGGATCGCCGCGGTGAACGCGCTCACGAGCCATGTGGAGACCTGGCGCTGGGGCTTCGAGCTAGTGGAGGACATCGACATTCCGCACTCGAAGCGAGAGCCGAAGATCGATTACGAGCGTGCGAAGACGCTCGCCCAGGACCTGGTCTCAAAGGATTACAAGTTACATGTCGAGACGGTCAAGGATTACGGTCACTCGGAGATAATCGAGCGGCAAAAACCGCAGAAGGATTCCATGATCATGGAGCCCAAGGGTTTGGTGTACCTGCCGGTGTGGTGCGTGGAAGGCAAGGGCGGGGCGATGATAGTGAACGCCTCGAGCGGGAAGATAATCAGCGAGCACTTGCATGATGCTCATAACGAAGCGCGGACGTGCTAGGCGAGGCCCAGCTTCTTGAGGCGCTCGTTGATCCCCAGCCAGTGTGCGCCCTTCCAATAGGCCTTTTCGCACTTGGAGCATCTCCAGAACTTCTCATTGGCCGTGTGCGCTCCTTCAGGGACCTTGCCCTTGGCCTGTTCCTTGGGCAGGTCGACCAGCTCGCCGTTGCACGTCGAGCATCTTATCAGCTCTTCGTGGAACTTGAGGCCGAACTTGGTCGCGATGGCCTTCAGCTGGGCGTCCAGATCGACGTCCACGAGGAGGAACGCCCCTGGCTCCTTGGACAGTTCCTTGTCTCGCGTCAAGATGGATCTGCTCTCAGAACGAGCAACCTTGGCTATGTCTGCGTCCTCAAGGGATTTGTCATAGACTGTATCGTAACCCATCATCCTCAGCCACCTGGCTAACGAACCTAGCATGTTGTCGACGATGAACTTCGGGAACGGAGTCGCCTCGCTCATTTCACCACCTCGTACCTCAGGAGAACGCCATTGCCAAGGGCTCTGGCGCTCTTGAGCGTCAATGCAACTATGTGCTTCTCGTCCAAAGCACCCGCTCCTCCTGCTGGCGTGGGGGATTGGTCCCCGCCGATGACCATGCTACCTACGAAGATGACCACTTCATCTGCCAGCCCGGATTCAAGGAACGACCATATCACCCTGGACCCACCTTCCACGAGGAGCTTCTCGATGCCCTTCTTCTCTAGTATCTTCATCAGTTCATGCAGGTCCACTTCTTTCTTTCCGCTTCGGACGACATCAGCGTTCGGAAAGGTCTTCTTGGTGGATTCGTTGGTGACGATTAGGGTCTTTGACTCACCGTTCAGGACGAGTGCGCTCTTGGGCGTCCGGCCGTAGGAATCGAGTACTATCCTTACTGGATGCCGCGCTTTGTCCACATATTTCGGGTTGACCGTGAGCTTGGGGTCGTCGCTGAGGACGGTCTCCACGCCCACAAGGATCGCATCTGAAGAGTTCCGAAGCTTGTGGACCCTCTTCCTGTCATCATCGTTCGATATCCTCGTCTGGCGCCTCGTTGTCAGTGCGATCTTTCCATCGGCCGACATAGCGCAGTTGATTGTTACTCTCATTGCAGCAGTAGGTTAGCATGTTCAACCTCCGTAAGAAACTTTCGGGGCCAATTGCGCACGAGGGAGAACAATCGTCTTGTCGTGTCTCAGCCCGTGAAGGTCGTCTGCTCCGGGCAACGCCAGTATGCCAAGTGAGGCGCCCACGCCCTCTCTAACCAGAATCAGATCGGTGACCGGGGAGCCCAGGGGTTACTTCCCGGGGCATAGTTGCGTTGGGGGACTATCGCGGGGTTATGGGGAGGCACGGTACATGACTCGTTAGAGCGCCTGCCCATTCAGTCATCGTGAGTGATCAGCTCTCTCGGTCTCTTCTTCTCCTACCACGCCCGCGATGGGGATAGCAGGCTATTCTATTCTGAGCCGTACCAGACCGGTTCCCCCGCGTCTCCCAACTCTTATAAACGTGCCATAGCATCCCGACACCCGATGGATAGGAACGATGTCAAGATCCACGAGTTCAAGCGAGTGGACCTCAAAGGCGCGACCATCATCGACGGGTTCCCGAGCGTCGGCCTGGTCAGCTCGATCGCAGCGAACTACCTGATCAAGGTCCTCGACATGGAGCACATCGGGATCATGGATTCCGTGCATTTCCCAACGGTATCACTCGTCCGGAACGCCACGCCCCTCAGCCCGGTGCGGATATATGCCGGTCAGAAGGGCAAGAGCGGCGACCAGATAGTCGCTTTCATATCGGAGTTCCAGGCACCTGCGAACCTCATCCGCCCCATCTCCTACACGATGGTGGACTGGGCGGAGGAGCAGAAGTGCAAGATGATCGTCTCGCCGGAGGGGCTAGTGGTCGACCCGGAGCTGAGAGACAGCGCAGAGATCTCAGACCTCGTGTTCGGGATCGCCAGCACTGTTAGGGGCCGGGAGCTTCTGAAGCAGCACGGCATCCAGTCCTTCGAGGAGGGCGTCATATCAGGCGTTGCCGGAGTACTGCTCAATGAGGGCAGGAAGCGAGACTTCGATGTCATCACATTGTTAGCAGAAGCGCACCCTGACTTCCCCGATGCGAAGGCGGCCGCTCTTGTCCTTGAGTCGATAGACGACCTCCTGCTCGGGGTGGATTTCGATGCGAAGCCTCTATTCGAGGAAGCGCAAAGGATCGAAGCGCATATCAGGGACATCCAGAAACAGGCGGTCACGAAGAAGGAGGGACCCGCCGCTCCCAGGCCGAGCATGTACGGTTAGACCGTGCTCACCTGAACCAGATCCCGCACTTTCTCGACTTCGAATCGTTTTCCCAGGAACCTCTCGATTACCCACATGTTGGTGTCCGCGTGCTGAGTGAGCTCCTCTGCCATGACCGTGGACTTCCCTTTGGCGAGCGCCATGTAGGGAAGTACCTGGTCGAGCATGTGCTCATCCACGGTGGCACCGGATCCCATCGTCTCCATCAGATCGAGGGCACAGTTCTCTCCAAGGACCTCCGAGCGGACCCCCTTCGCTCCGAGCGCGCTCGCTCCCAGGATAGTGTTCTCGCATCTCGCCGCAAGGACGATCCCGGCGCCTGTACTGACCCCTTTCCTTACGTCGGATTCGATCTTGACAGCCCGATATTCGAGGAGCTTCTTGGTGGCAGCGTGCTCAACCCTAGTGGCGATGTCCTTCGGAAGGTTCTGGACATAGCTAACGCCTTCGATCTCCATCGTCTTTCCGGGAGAAGTCAGTTCGACGCCTGACAGGCCCCCTGCGGGAGATACCTCGATGCTCACTTCCCCTCCTCCCTCGGGATAGAATCCGCGAGTGCGTATCTCCAATTCGCACGAGGGACCGAACATGCTCAGGATCGGCAGGTGCACCAATCTCATGTAGTCCATGGGCGGAGACCAGTTGACGTCCGTCCCGCCTCTGATGGCGATATTCACGGGGGATCTTGACAGGATTGCAGGTATGAGGCAGGCCTGAAGAACGAGGGATATGCTACCCGCGGTCCCCACATCGAACTCGAACCGGCCTCCCAGCACCTCTCTCGGCTTGAACACCAGCTCTTTCGATCCTGGATACAGGCCATCGATGTCGGCATCTGACATCTTCGCGACCGCCTCGATCGCCGTCATGTGTGACGGAGCAAGCCCCGGGTTCTTCCTCTTGGAGCGGATGTTGAAGATTCTGACGGGCAGCCCGGTCACGGCCGACAGCGAGACCGAGGTCCTGAGGATTTGGCCTCCACCTTCCCCGTGGGAGCCATCGATTTCCATCATGTCGCTGCCTTCTTCTTCCCTGAACGCCCGCGGACTAGGGTCGTCACGAAGAAGAGTATCATCAAGACTACCGCCAGCACTATCAGTCCGGCGGCGAAGTAGAGCAGTCCCTGAGGCGCGTTCGCACTGCCTGTGGCCAGGATTATGATCAGGCCGAGCGACTCCGCGATGAACGCACCAAATCCGAGTGCGAACGAGTAGAGCCCCATGGTCGCCCCGTATCGCTCCGAGTCGGACGAGTCCGCCATCATCGCGAGGGCGGCGGGGACGAACGCTCCTGCACCCAGGCCAAAGATGGCCAATGGGATTAGGCCGAGTTTGGCATGGAAATGCTGGTCGACGAAGGTGAACGCAGAGTTCGGGAAGAAGACAAGCATGATCACGATGCCGAATATGCTGAAAACCCCATAGGCCATGATCGGGATCCTGCCAACGACATCTGAGGCCCTCCCCCAGAACGGCTGCAGCAGGCCGAGCGCCACGCCCGCGACCCCGAACATGATCCCGATCGTGGACCCGCTCACATTGTTGTTCAGCATTATGATCGGGAGATAGGTCAGGGCGATCCCGAGCAGCGTGGCGATGATCAGCCAGATGGGGAACATCAATCTGATCTCACGGATCTTGAAGACCTGCTTGAGCTCGGCAAAGCCAGCGCGATGTTCCGCCTTTGTCTTTGTCTCCTTCTCCTTGACTAGCAGGAACAACATGACGGCCGA
>CALMQK010000205.1 GCA_937872085.1 uncultured euryarchaeote | reverse complement strand
GCCCGGCACTCTAACCGCTCATCACCATGTCCACTTCCGCCCGTCACCATCGCCAACAGCGACACGCTCGAAGTCGGCAGCATCAGCTCCCTGCCACCGAGCATCTCATCGATCGAGGACAGGGCCTGGAACATCGGGACGGTCTCCTTGTGTTCAGCGGCTATCGAGTCAAGTCCCTCCTTCAGCTTCCTAGCGTTCCCCCCGGGCTTGACTTTGAAAATCAGTGCGAACTCGTTCGGCACCATCTCCGCGATGTGGGAACTCAGTGGGCTGGACGAGTCCATGATGTTCTCATCCTCAGTGAGGAAGGCTGCGAGATCCTTTCCCTCCCATCCGCACTCGTTGAAGGAGAACGGGCACCGAGGCCTGAACCTGCATCCGAGCGGGATGTTGATTGCGCTCGATACCTCCCCTTTGATGGTTATCCTGCCATGCTTGTGTTGTGGGTCAGGGACAGGCACCGCCGACAGCAACGCGCGCGTGTACGGGTGCTTGGGTCCGAATATCGTTTCATCCGTCTCACCGAGCTCGACGACCCTCCCCAAGTACATGACCGCCAGGCGGTCGCTCACGTACCTCGCGACCGCGATGTCATGCGTTATGAACAGGTACGGAATCTTGTACTTGTCTCTCAGGTCGAGCATCAGGTTCAGCACCCCTGCCCGGATGGAGACATCGAGCATCGACACCGGTTCGTCCGCCACTATCACTCTCGGGTTGATCACGAGTGCTCTAGCGATCGAGACCCTTTGCCTCTGACCCCCGCTGAGCTCGTGTGGGAACCTGTTCAGGTACTCCTTGCCGGGGGCTAGCCCTGCGTCCTCGAGCGCCTTGACGCACATCTTTGTGCGCTCCTCGAGCGATTTTCCGATGCGGTGGTTCACCAGCGGCTCGATCACGGTCTGAAGGACGGTCGTCCTCGGGTTGAGGGACTCGTAGGGGTCCTGGAAGACCATCTGGATGTTCCGCCTGAACACCTTGAGGTCGTACCCCTCCAGCAGCGCGATGTCCCTGCCTAGGAAGAACACCGAGCCACCTGTCGGGGTCTCTAGCCTGGTGAGGAGCCTGCCAGTAGTGGTCTTCCCGCAGCCGCTCTCTCCTACGAGCCCGAGGATCTCCCCCTCGTGGATGTCGATGTTGACGTCGTCCACCGCCTTCACGAACGAGGGCTTCTCCCACATGCTAAAGAAACCCCTTCGTAGCTCGAAGTACTTCTTCAGATTGACGACCTTTACGACAACATTGCCCGCCATTACTAGCCACCCCGATTCAGCTTGTCACGGAGCTCGTTGGCGAATATGCAGTAAGAGATGTGGCTAGGCTCGAGCTCAATCCCCCCCGGCACCTGTTTCGCGCACACGTCTTTGGCATACTTGCACCTGGGATGGAACGGACAGCCTGAGGGAGGATTCACCAGGTCGGGCGGGAACCCCGGAATGGATTCTAGCCTGCGCCTCGGCCCCTCGATGGAGGGAAACGATCCGAGCAGGCCGGCGGTGTACGGGTGGGCCGTATTCTTGAACACTTGGACCGTCGTGCCAATCTCCATGATCCTGCCCGCGTACATGACTGCTATCTTCTCTGACACCTCAGCGACCACCGATACATCGTGGGTGATGATCATCATGGCCATGTCGAGCTGCTCCTGCAGCTTCTTGATCTCGAAGAGTATCCTGTCCTGCGTTATGACGTCAAGAGCGGTTGTTGGCTCGTCCGCGATGACGAAGGACGGGGACAGTGCCAGTGCCAGGGCTATCATGGCCCGCTGTTTCATGCCCCCGCTGAACTCGTGTGGGTAGTTCTTGATCCGGTCCTCGGGTATGCCGACGAAGCTGAACAGCTCCTTCGCCCGTGCCTCAGCAGTCACGTGGTTGACGTCCTCGTGCAACTGGATGGCCTCGATGATCTGGTCCCCGACCTTGAACACGGGGTTGAAGGCGTTCATCGCCCCCTGGAATATCATCGATATCTCCTTCCAGCGGATCTTACGGATCTCCTCGTTGTAGTCATCCAGGCGCCCGTCCGGCTTCTTTGATATGGAGAGCAGGTCCCTGCCGCGGTAGAGTATCTGGCCGCTCTTGATGTATGCGTTATTGGGCAGCAGCTGTGTTATCGCATATGCGGCGGTCGTCTTCCCGCAACCGCTCTCCCCGACCAACCCCATGGTCTGCCCCGAATCGATGGAGAACGAGATGCCGTCAACTGCCTTCACCCAGCCGCCCTGGATCTCGAAATGGACCCTCAGGTTCTTGACCTCCAGGAGCGCCATCTGCTCACCTCCTCCTCAGGCGCGGGTTGACCACTTCGTCGAACGCCCGGCCTATCAGGTAGAATGAGAGCGAGAGGAGCGTAATCGCGAGCCCCGGTGGGAGCAGCCACCAAGGCGCATTAAGAGTGTGTCCGCTGATCTGCAGGAACTGGAGCATCATGC
>CALMQK010000204.1 GCA_937872085.1 uncultured euryarchaeote | reverse complement strand
GTCGGCATGAACTCCTGCATCCTGGATGGGGCCCAGATCGGAAGCGGTTCGATCGTCGGCGCAGGCGCAGTAGTCACCGAGAACATGAATGTCCCGGAAGGGAGCCTAGTGGTAGGCGTCCCGGCAAAGATCATATGGCAGGGAGAACCGTCCCTTAGAGAGCAGGCGAAGAAGAACGCCGAGGCATACCACAAACTGCGAGACGCCTACAAGCGCGGAGAGTATCAAAGGTACAGGCCGTGATCAACCGATCTCGTCCAAGTCCATCCCGCATCTCGCAGACAACTCCTTGTGAAGAGCGAGCATCCTCAGCGCTGCCTGCACCTGCCCTTCTCGCGTCAGGTACGTGACGGCCTCATTGATGCTGGTCCGTTCGATGCCCGACATCAGGTTGTCGCTGTGCGACACTATCTTCTCCTCGAGCGTCAGGGGGATGTAGTCCTTCTCTGGCAGTCCCAGTCCCTTGGTCTCGTCCTTCGATATCCCAGCGCCGATATGCCGTTCGATGATGTCGACCAACGCTCGGGGCAGCTTCCGCTCCCGGGCGATCTTGGCCCCTTCCACGGCGTGGGCGATGGTGTGCGCCTTGCATCTCCCGAGATCGTGCAGGAGCCCGCCGACCTCGACGAGCCTCACGTCCCCGTGGCATCGTTTGGCGATCTTCACCGCCAATGCGGAGACAGACTTGCAGTGAGCGATGACTCTATCGTTGCATCCACATTCGCGGAGGAGCTCAATGCACTCATCCTTGCTTGGGAGAGCGGCGGGTCTTTTCTTTGCTCCGGTCAATTACTGTCTTCCCCCTCGGGTTTGGCACGATCACGAGCCTTCCCTTTTGTCCCTTCTCGAGTTTCTTGCCGCCGCCGCGCCTGTCGAGGAATATGGCAAGAGCGGCGACTTCAGAGTGCGGCTGGTTTCCCACGGAGATGTTCCTGTCGGCGAGGTCGTAGACTTCTCGCGGGACCTTCTCCGCTCCTACGACGATCATGAGCCTCTTCGTCTTTATCGTCGGAAGGGCCTTCGAAAGGCTCTCCCCGTACATGGTGAGATGCACGACCTGGCCTTCCCATGCCTTGATCGCCTTCCTCCAGTCGACCCCAGTCTTGATCTTGAACTTGCCTCCGAACCGGCCGACCACGCTCTGGATCGTCTTCTCGAGATCGGGGTCAGGGGTGGAGACCCAGACCTCGTCAGCGCCAAGGGCGCGGGCTGTGAGCGCGACATGTGTGGTCACGCGTTGGTCTCTCGTCGGACGATGGCCCAGCCTTAGAACAACAATCATGAGGAAGCCTCCCTTGGCTCACTCCTTCACGCGCTCGATCCTGTGCCCTCTGTAATCGAGTTTCGTGCTCCTCTTGACGAGGCTCTTGAGCATGGTGAATGTGACTCCAAGCACCTCGGCTACGTCCCCGGCGAACTTCCCTTGCGCCCCTACCATGTCGAATATCTGCTTCTCTATCTTCTGGAAATCCTTCTCGTCCATCACCGCTGCTGCGAGCACATCACTGATCTCGTACACGGGCCACGAGGCGTTGATGTGGAACGATGTATAGTAAGTGTGATACGCCTTCTCAGGCTGTTGATCAGGGGAGGTCTGCCACCGGGTCTCGACCAACTTCATCTTCTCGAAGAAGAGGAGCGCCTCCTTGCCCGCGGGTCCGAACTGTTTCTCGATGTCACGGACCGTGTGCCATTCAAGGGTCACCAATTTGAGGACCTCTCGCTTGACCTTGGTGTCCACCGCCCGGAACATCGGGACTAGCTCCGCGGGCTCGGTGATGACCTTGATACGAGTCATGGGCGCACCCTATCTAGATGTGGGCATATAAGCCTAATTGGGTATGAGAAAGGCCATTTCATTCGTGCTGGCTAGTGTCGGAAACGAGTTCCGAACAATTCGAAAATCCTCAGTAATCGCCCCTCGGACCTTGAGGCGTGACGTTTAAGTATCTTCAACCTGTTCGGCCGAGAACAGAGCGTGTTGCAATGATGGTTAAGGACTTAAAGGACAAAACGAAGGTCGACGAACTCGTCCTGACGATCGTCGAGAAGAAGGAGCCCCGGGAGTTCCAGTCCAAGTGGAGCGGCTCCTCGGGAAGGGTCTGCGACGCCACTGGCAAGGATGACAACGGCGACGATGTGACTATCACGCTTTGGAACGAGGACATCGAAAAGGTCGAGACGAACGCAAAGGTCCGCGTCACCAACGGGTGGGCGTCCTCGTACAAGGACAAGATACAGGTCAGCGCTGGTAAGTACGGCAAGCTTGAGATCATCAGCTGAAGTGAGCCCTCTTAAGTGGAATCGTCACAACACCAGCGCGAGCGCCGTCATCGCGAGCCCAGGCGCGCATACCATTAGAAAATCATCGTCGAGGTGCACATTCTTGAGCTGCTCGGAACCGATGGCGATCACGGTCCCGATTGCGGCCAATACCAAGAGTGCGGGCAGCAAACGGTCGTTCGCAAGGACGAGGATCGTGATGCAGATCACGAAATAGACTAGCGATGACACACCGATGTTCCTCCAGGTCCCGACCCCATGCGATCTCAGCTCCCCCGCAAGCGGGTCGACGAACGCCATCCCCACGATCGCCGCGGCGGCTATGTCGTGCGGGAAGAACCAGAGGGCCGCTGTGATGCCCGCAGCCGCCCACACGAACGACGCGACCTGGTCCTTCTCGTGGGGCCTCATGCCCAAGAACAGGATGCCCTTCGGGAGCCTGATCGCTTCGATGAAGATGATGACTGCAAAGAACGCGATCAGCACGACCCATCGACGGACCCCGATCACCGGAAGGTCCACTGGCAGAAGATAATAGACGGGGGCCAAAGCTATCAGACAGTGGAACGCGCGCCTTATCACCACTTCCTTCTTCACGATGGGCAACCTCCGAGTATTGCGGTCGCGTGTTTCACTTCCCTCAACCTGCGAATGATACGCCGGACCATCTTGCCTCGATCCCCTTGAATAAAATCCATGTGGCGATCGTCATCGAGCCGAGCACGAGGGCTATCCCCGCCACGGCCACTTTCCAATTGGCCAGGAGGCTGAATGAGAGTATCGTGAGGCAGACATCCGGGAGGAATGACATCAGGCTGAACTTGGCCAGGACGGTCGTGTCAAAGAGGAATGTGTTCGTCTTCAGACCGGTGAGATACGCTGTCATCACGACCATGTATACCGAGGTGATGAACATCACGACCAGCGCGAGCCACAGGAGCCGAACCTCAGCGTTCAGATAGGATATCGCTACGACGAAGGACGCGGAGATGCCCATCGTCAGGAGGAGGAAGACCCGGATGCGAGTCTTGATGAGCTGAGGCACTGTGACCGGCAGGAGGTCATAGTACTCAGCGAGGTCGACGTTGTTCAGCCAGCTGTACATCATGACCCCGATGAAGCCGACCATCGCCGCGTAGAAGACCGCGTTGAACCCCACGGGAATCTCCAGACCGTAATTGACGAACCAGGCTGTGAACGAAAGGAAAAGGAGCGGCAGGATGAACGCGAAGAACATCTTCGCAATGACCCCGCTCCTCCGGAGATCGAGCAGTTCCTTCGACATCAGGGACCTGTTCAGCCCTTTGAAGAACCTGAATCGTTCATAATACGATGGAAGCATGTCGGCGTGCTGCTTCGACGATATGCTGATCCTAACCTCGACGAGCAGGTACGCGAG
>CALMQK010000203.1 GCA_937872085.1 uncultured euryarchaeote | reverse complement strand
AGCGATGATAGCGAGGTAGGGGAGATAGTCCACCCCGCTCGGCTGCGTTTCGAGATTCTTCGCCACGACGAAATCGTGGTATGTGAGGTCCGCTCCCCAGGTGTAGGTGATATTGCCCCAGGCGGTGTGGGACATGTACTCGATCCTGAAGAAGTAGCTATAGGTCTGCAGCGTCGCATTCGCCGGAACGGAGATGCGCAGTGCATAGACCCCTGTCCCCATCCCATCAGCGGCGAGCCAAGAAGATGTGCCCGAGACGTTGCTCCAGGCGAACGCGTTCGGAGCCATCCAGCCGAAGTGAGCGGACACGTTCGTTATCTTCTCCATGTAGGCGAGGTCGTCGTAGACGAAGTCCCCCTTGGGCATCGTGTTCACTGCGGTGAAGTTGATCGTCAGATTCTCCCCCGGCTCGTACGAGGCCATGGCGGGCGAGAACTCGAAAGTGATGTTGATGGGGGCCCCGTCCGCGCGCACGCTGCGCTGAGCTGAGAGCCCTACGGAGGATAGCAGTAGCAAAGTGCACGCGCACACTAGCGCGAGCTTGCGGATGATGGACATCGCCCATTCCCTCGCACCATCTGGGTGCGTCGAGTCAGGTAATCGGAGGACCGATACATATACTAGACTGCGAAAGCTGACGCACTGACCTCAGACAAGAACTCGCTTCTCGTCCTTCGTTACGTTCAAGACCACTTGAGTGTAGGTCCTGTCCACGTTCTCGTGGTCCAACACCTTCTTGACGAACAGGTTCAGGTCGCCTCGGGTCTTGAACCTCGCCATGACGATCGCGTCCCAGTCCCCGGTCGAGTCGAAGACCGCGAACACCGCAGGGTCCTTCGACAGGTCCCTCTCGGTCTCGATTATCCTGCCGTGGATGACCTTGACCCCGATCACGACCATCAGGTCGTAGCCTAGCTTCTCCGGATCGACTATCGGCATATAGCCTTGGATCACGCTGTTCCTTTCCATGGCCTTGACCCTGTTGGAGACGGTCGTGAGCGACACGTGCAGCTCCTTCGCGATGTCCCTGAAGCTCTTGCGCGCGTTCTCGTTGAGGCTTCTCAGGATGTCAATGTCCAAGTCGTCCAACTTGAACTTGCCAGCATCTTCCGGGCGGGGCGTCATCGGTCGTTGGAAGCGACTTCTGTTTATAAATACTTTGCACAGTAGGCCCATATATATGGTCATTCGGGTGGATTATTCGCATAGGAATGGTCAAATGTCCAGTAGTTTCTGAAGAATCTTGATATATGGTCACGGCGCTATACCTGTTGAAAGGGGGCCCGATGAGCAATGACACCTGGAGAATCCATGACATATGATGCGAGGATCCGCTACTGGGAAGAGGAATGGCTTTCTCAGCTGCTCGAGGAGGCCCTGAGGCTGAAGAAGGAAGCCGGTCATCTCGACAAAGAGAGCGCGGCCTCCTGTTGAGACTCGTTTTCTACGCTTGGTCCACGACCTCGAAATGGCTTTCCTTCACGTTTCTGAAGAATACGTAGAAGACGACCGAGGCGGCGACGTACAGCCCGGATGCGATGTAGAACGGGATCGCCCTCGAGTAGTCGTTCGCCCAGAGATACCCTGCGACCGCCAAAAAGATGGAGAACGGAAGCTGCCAAGCGATCTGGCCCATTGCGAGGAACGACGCCCTGATCTCCTCCGAGACGATGTTCATGGTGTACGCGTTCAGCACGGGCGAGGGTACCAGCATCAAGAACGACCTCGCGGTGTACAGCATCGCGACCACGATGAGGAGCGAGGACGAGTAGGGTATGAGGATCAGCGGCACGACGGACGCGATCTGGCACACGGTTATGAGGGCCACGCTCCCCCTCAGGTCGGCGAACTTGGGGACGATGAACCACCCGGCCGCTATCACGGCGTTCGAGAGGGTGATGATCAG
>CALMQK010000202.1 GCA_937872085.1 uncultured euryarchaeote | reverse complement strand
ACTCGGAAGAGGAATTCGAGGAAGCATAGGTCAACGGAGATTGCGCACGGGATGGGACGAAGACTTGGCCAGGGCAGCCACTGTTTCTCGATCCGCCTTCATGCTTGTTACTTAATCAAAGGGATCAACTGCTCCAGAGAGAGCGGCCTCTTGACCCCCTTCGACTTCAATCCAAGGTCAGTGAACAGCTTCGCGACCATGGGCATCTCCAGTCCCGCTGACTGCAGGAGTCTCTCGTCGTAGAGTATGTCCTCAGGCTTCCCCTCCGCTATCACCGATCCACCTCTGACGATACAGACTCTGTCCGCCAACCTCGCGGCCATGTCCATGTCGTGAAGAGCTATGACGACGCTGATCCCGTGTTCGTCCCTGAGGGACCGAAGGATGTCCTCTATCCTCTTCGCGTTCGACGGGTCCAGGTCGCCCGTGGGCTCGTCGACGACCAGGATTTGTGGCTTCATGGCCAAGATCCCCGCGATGGCCACGAGCCTCTTCTGCCCTCCGCTCAGGTAGTGAGGGATCTTGTTCGTCTCCTTCATGCCGACCACATCGAGAGCCCACTCGGCCCTCTTCCGAGCCTCTTCGACAGTCAGGCCCAGGTTGAGGGGGCCGAACATCACGTCGTCCATGACGGTTGGGGAGAAGAGCTGGGAATCCGCATCCTGGAAGACCAGCCCGACCAGCTTGCGGATCGCGGACACGTTCTTCTTGTCTATGTCCATCCCGAAGACCCTGATTCTGCCTTTGTCGGGCATCATGAGGCCGTTGATGTGCTCGATGAGCGTGGACTTGCCCGCTCCGTTCGGACCGCAGAGGGTGACTATCTCCTTTGGGTAGACGCTGAAACACATGTTGTGTATCCCCTCCGTCCCGTCGGGGTATCTGTGGCTGACGCAGTCCACATGCACGATCGCATCTTCTCGTTCGGCACCGGCCAAGTGGTGGATATCTGATTCCATCTCACATCACCATCCTATCAGGTTGTTGAAGTATCGTGAATACGCGACGATCGCGAGGGCGAGCGCGACGAGTCCGATCAACGCATAGTCGCCGTAGCTCATCCTTGGTATCTTCTCGGTCATCGGGAAAGTGCCGGTGAACCCCCTCGCCTCCATGGCCTTGGCTATGCGCTCTGCGCGCTCGAACGCATGCACGAACGCTAGCCCGATGATGCCAGCGAACATCTTGGTCTGCCTCGAGACCCCCTTGACGAGCCCGCCGCTCCTGGAACGCATGGCGTCCAGGACATCGGCGACCTCATCCGATGTCTCGAACGTGAACCGGTAGGACAGGAGGAAGATGTTGTCCAGCGGTTTCGGGAGGCTCTTCGAGGCGATCACCGCGATGTTCGTGTATCGGGTCGTCATGAAGAACGCGAGGGAGAAGGTCACGGCGGCGAGCGCCCTCATGAGGAGGTTGACCACGAGGAGTATCCCATTCTCCGTCAAAGCGATCCGCGTCCCGAGAAGCGTGAAGCTCGCGAGCTGTCGTCCTGGTTCTGAGAACATGAACAGGACGGCGAGCGTCAGGACGAAGAACACCGGGAGAGTGTACCATCCTAGTAGCAGCGTGAGCGGCAGTCGTGCGGCTGCATAGAACGCGACGGTCGCCACCAGTAGGATCGCCAGAAGATATGGGTCCTGGATGATGATGACGAAGAGGATCACGAAGACGAGAAGGACCGCCTTCGTCCAAGGATTCATGCGATGTATCAGGCTCCTTCGGCTCTCGGCATAGTGCGTCACAAGGCGAAAGTCAGGGATGTGTCTAGAGTACGACTTCCTAGACATCCGCTGCGACCTCCGTCCGATCCTCAAGGCCTTCTATCCTCGCCGGTGCGGACTCTTCGATGAGGTCGGGTCTCACTCTGCCCAGGAAGGAGACGATGTAGCCCGTCACGACCCCCTCGAACAATCCCGTGACGATGTTCGCGATGGCAAGAACGACCATGTTTGTCATGGTCTGTGCCCTGGTCTGAGTCGAACCCTGGATCTCTGAAATGGACACGATGGCGACCGCGACCAGAGCGCTGACCGTGAGTGCGATCGCGGCCGCCCCGAAGCCAGAGTAGAACCTTTCCACCTTGGCGTATCTTCTCAGGAGACGGTATGCGTAGAAGCCGAGGAAGACCTCGACCATGTTCACCAATGTGTTCGCTCCGATCATGCTCCATCCGCCGTGTCCTATGGCCGCACTGAACACGTTTATGGTCAGGACGCAAAGGCTGCCCAACGCTGGGCCAACGAGTATCCCCATCAAAGGTGTGAGGTTGAGATGGACCCCGCCGAAAACGGGGATCTCTATCTGGAAAGCGGCGAACCCGACAGCCACGCACATCGACGCTATCGCTAGCTTGCGGGTCGAAATCTGGCCGCGGCCCTGCCGGTACAATGCAATGGAGATGAGGCCCGCAGCCACAGCGGACCAGATGAGGACCCAGAGCAAGGTTAAGGACCCGTCCTCCAGATGTACGTGTGCCATTCGTTACCTGGTCTTCGAACAATGGCCGTCTTAATAAAATCGCCGCCATTCTTAATAATCGGGGCCACTCCGCCCCCGTCAATTAATAATCAAGCACCTTGACAGGTCATCCCTGATTCCAGAGGCGAAACTGAGAGATATCCCACATCGCGTACTCTACCTGCAAATGCTAACCACCACGCACCTCGCGGTCACGATACTGCTTTGCTTGATCCTCAATCTGAACCAGGACGAATGGTTCATAGCACTCCTGTTCGGAGTGATGATCGATGCCGACCATCTCTTTGGTGCTCCCAGAT
>CALMQK010000201.1 GCA_937872085.1 uncultured euryarchaeote | reverse complement strand
GGATACTCGACTATGACCTTGACGAAGGCGTCGAGGTCTCCGAAGGCGAACCCCATTGCGGTATCGTGGTACTTGGCCATGCCCACCATCACCTTCGTGTTCCCCTTCGCCTCTTCCTCTGTCATTCCGACCGCCCCCACTTGGGGATCGGTGAAGACGGCGTGCGGGACCGCATGGAGATCTATGGCAGATCTCTGTTTGCCGAACAAGTTGATCCTCACTATGGCGGATTCGTAGTTGGCCGTGTGCCTGAACATGTTCCTTCCCAGGGCGTCCCCGAGGGAGTAAATGTTCGGCTTGGAGGTTTCGAGATACTCGTTGACCATTATCCAGCCGTTCTTGTCGGTCCTCACGCCCGTGGCCTCTGGTTTGTACCAGTCGGTGTTCGACTGGACGCCTGCGGCCACCAGGAGCATCTGACCCTGGACCGAGTGTTCGCCCTGCGCGTCCTCGACCATGACATGGAGGTCGCCGTCCTTGCCATCCACGCTCATTCTCTCGACCCCTGTGTGAAGGTCCGCGTGCTGCGACAGCCGCTTCTTGACGAGAGAGCGGGTCTCGGGCTCCTCGCCCGGAAGGAGCTCCGGGTTCCTTCCCAGGAGCGTGACCTTGGTGCCTATCGCTGAGAAGAAGTGGGCGAACTCGCACCCTATGTATCCTCCGCCAATGATGATTATGCTCTCGGGCTGCGTCTCGACATCGAATATGGTCCTGTAAGTGTGGAACTTGACCTTGTCCAGGCCTGGGATGGTAGTCGGGATGCTGGCCCTCGCGCCCGTCGCCAGCACTATCTTAGGCGCCTTGATGGTCTCGGTGCCGACCTGCATCGTGTAATCGCCGACGAACTTCCCGATCACAGGGTAGAGGTCGATCTCCTTCGCGGACTTCACCGCGTCCTCGAGCTCGTGCCTGCCCGAGAGGACGATGTCCCACATCCTCTTCTTGAGAGCGCTGTAGTCGACCTTCTCCAGCTTGTACTTCAGGCCGATGCGCTCCGCCATCTCCGTCTCTCGGATCACATCGGCCGCGTGTATGAGGACCTTGGAAGGGATGCAGCCCCTGTTCAGGCAGGTGCCACCCAACGGCCCTTCCTCCACGAGCGCCACCTTGTGGCCGAGCGCAAGGGCGGTGTCGATCACGTTCATGCCCGCGCCCGATCCTACAACTATCAGGCCGTACTCCTTCAACCCGTCATCCTCTTGACCGGGAGTGTA
>CALMQK010000200.1 GCA_937872085.1 uncultured euryarchaeote | reverse complement strand
GTAATCAGGCATGATAACACACTGTCCAGGCATGGCCGAGTCGAGCAAAGGCCACTCGGGCATCGACGACAACGGTAGTCTACATGTAAACGAGGAGGAGAAGGCCCCTGGATTGCGATGGACCCAGAGACAGGCAAAAGGCAGGGTCAAACATGGGGGATAAGAAGGGGATCAGGAGCATGAAACACGATTGTCGGGGAGGGATCGAAGGGCTCCCGCTGCAACTCCTCATCATGGTGGTGGTGGCTGGCCTCGGACTGACGATCATAATGGGTTGGATGAACTCGATATCAGCCCCGCATTCGATAGGCGAGGTGTTCGTCAACCCCTCTGAGATCGCAGTCTACGACGCTGACAAGGACGGGCTCTACACTAGGGAAGGATTGACGATAACGGTCACCGTGACCGATCAGGGCGGCGATAGGCTCGAGGGAGCGACCGTGGTCCTGGACGGCGCTAACGTCAAGGCCAAGGATGGGGGCCAGGCGATGGGCGTGACTGACACAAGCGGACAAGTTGTGCTGTCGAACCTCAAGGTCGAGCAGTTCGGCTCGAAGCTCACGACGATCATCGTGACCGTGGCCAAGGGAGACTACGGGTTGGACTCCAGCTATCAGATACCAGTGATACCGAGCTGAGGCCGATGTCACTCCGGTGGGACAATGCGGGGCTGGAATCCCTCCCTCTGAAGCTCATGGTGGTCGCGGTCGTCGCGTCCCTATCCATCATCCCGGCCGCTGAGGCGCTGAACGGGATGAGGACTCGAGAGTTCATCAGGAAGGCGGAGCTCCAGCTCGCGACGATCGTCGCCTGTGTGGAGACACTGACCGTGGAGGGCCCGGGGAACGTTCGTACGATATCCCTTGACTTCAGAGGCGAGGGCACGGTCGGGTTCTCACGCCTGACCATCGGGGACGCGAAGGACGGTGCAAACGTCTCGAGCATCATTCTCGAGCTGAGGAGCGGCGCATTCATCATCAAGATGGCAGACCAGCCTCCTGCTTGGATGTGCTCATCTACGGGCAGGAGTCTCCAGATCAGTTCACCGGTCCTCGACCTCCGAATGTCGTCACATCTGTCTGACCAAACCGATTACGTCCTCGTGGAGGCCTGCTAATGGATTTCTTCGTGTCGAAGGTGGCCCTATCCATCTGCGCTCTCCTGGTCGTCACCATCCTGAGCGGGGTGACAGACAGAGACCGGTTCATGGATGACGGGCGTGAGATCGAGACCGTTCTTCAGGACTTCTGCGATGTTGCCGATAGAGCTTTCGGAGAAAGGTCCGAGGGGACCGTGCTCTGGACGGTCCCCGTGCTCCCGACGGGGAACGAGCTCGAACTGACCCTCGATCGCGGAGTGGTCCTCTCCCAATGGGAGGGCAGATCGATCGCCCGCCAACCACAGTGCTACCTGCACACCTGGAGATGGGACGGGTCAGCGCTGAACGAGTCGACGGTGGGAGATCTCGACAAGGGTTCTGGCCGATTGACGGCGAGCTCGGGTGAGCGCATCCTTCTGACAACGGCCTACGTGTTGTTCGAGAATGATCACCGATTACTAGTGTTCGCGTCCCCTGAGCTCCACTGACTTGTCGAACCTGGTGCTAAGCTCCTCTACCGCCTTCGTGAAGATGTCCACTTCCTCTTTCGTGTTGTAAAGGTACAGGGAGGCGCGGGCGCACCCTTCTATCCCCCTTGAGTGGAAGTAGGTATGGCAGCAGTGCATGCCCGAGCGCATCATGACGTTCTTCGAGTTGTCCAGTATCATCGCTACGTCGTGCGGGGAGAGCCCTTGGATGTTGAAGCTGAATATCCCGCCCCTCAGGTTGGGGTCGGACGGCTTGAGGATGCTGATCCCGGGAACGTCGAGCAAGGCCTTCGTCATCCTCTTGTTGAGGGCGATCTCATGCGACTTTATCTCGTCCAGGCCGATCGCCTTCAGATAATCCACGGCGGCTTCCATCCCCACTATGCCAGAGTAGTTCTGCAGGCCCGTCTCGAATCTCTCAGGGGCCGGGAGAAGCTTGAACGAGGCGTAGTTCACGTCCGCGACCCCGTGACCGCCGTACATCAAAGGAGCGATCCTGTCGGAGATCTCCGAACGGGAGTAGAATAGGCCGACACCTGAGGGGCCGCACATCTTGTGTCCCGAGGCTGCCAGATAGTCGACGCCCAACGCCTGAACGTCGAGCTTCTGGCTCGGGGCTGTCTGGGCGGCGTCAAAGAGGACCTTGGCACCGTACGAGTGTGCTATCTGCACGACCTCCCTCGCTGGTAGGGTATAGCCCGTCACGTTCGAGGTCATGCACATCGCAACGAGCCTCGTCTTCTTGGTCATGGCCTTCTCGAAGGCCTCGAGGTCGAACGACCCGTCGACCGCGGAAGGCACGACTTTGCGCTTGATGCCCAGGTTCATCAATTGGAGGACAGGAACGTGGACCGAATTGTGCTCGTAGTCGGTCGTGACGATCTCGTCCCCCTTCTTCAAGCCAGAGCCGAAGATGACAGTGTTGAGCGCTTCTGTGGAATTCTTGGTGAACGCGATCTCGGTGGGGGCCTCCGCGTTGAAGAAATCGGCTACCGCGGTCCTCGCCTGGTCGCACCTGAGCGATACCTCCGTAGCGAGCCTATGGACGCTCCTTCCAGCGCATGACGGGAACGAGTCGTAGTACTCCCTGACCGCGTTGGTGACCTGGTTGGGCCTGAGGGTCTGGCAGGCGCTATCGAAGTAGATCGGTACTTTGCCTTCGACCGTTTTGTTCAGGATCAGGAAATCCTTCCTGAGCTTCTCGACATCCATGGGTCTCGGTCGTGCAATGCGATAATTGATATTAGTCATTTTCAGCTTACGGACAGACGCGTGGCAGCCCCGTCAGTATGGTAGCTGCAAAGAGTCCCAAACGTATTAATGGGGCCGTTCTCATCACCTGAACCTGACATGTCTGCCAGTGAGTTGAAACGGATATACTTCGATCACAGCGCCACAACGCGCGTGCTGCCTGAGGTCGAGGAGGCGATGAGACCATTCTTCTTGGAGAAGTGGGGAAATGCCTCCAGCATCCACTCGTTCGGCAGGGAGGCACGAGCAGCGATCGAGCAGGCACGGAAGCAGGTCGCTAACCTTCTCAACGCGGACCCGGCGGAGGTGGTATTCACTTCCGGAGGGACGGAATCCGACAACCTCGCGGTCAAGGGCGTGGCCATGTACAAGGGCAAGATGAAAGGCCATCTGATAACCACGAAGGTCGAACATCATGCAGTTTCGGAGCCTTGCGAATGGCTCAAGAGATTCGGCTTCGAGGTCACCTACCTTCCGGTATCGTCCGAAGGATTCGTCGACCCTGGTGAGGTCGAACGAGCCATCAGGAACGACACCATCCTGATATCGGTGATGATGGCCAACAACGAGATAGGCACGATCCAGCCGGTCAGGGAGATAGGCATGATAGCCCACGAGAAGGGCATACCTTTCCACACGGATGCAGTCCAGTCGATCGGCAAGATGCACGTCGATGTGAAGGCGGAGAATATCGACCTACTTTCGCTATCGGCGCACAAGTTCCACGGACCGAAGGGCATAGGCGCCCTCTTCGTCAAGAAGGGCACGAAGATCGAGCCCATAATACAGGGAGGGGGACAGGAGAGGGGGCTGCGATCCTCCACTGAGAACGTCCCCGGCATCGTCGGGCTGGGCAAGGCGGCCGAGATCGCGAAGCGCGACCTCGAACACACGTGTGCCAGGATGAAGAATCTGAGGGACAAGATGATCAAGCATGTCCCCGAACTGGTCCCGAGGGCGTATGTGAACGGCAACAAGACCAGGCGCCTCGTCAACAATGCACATTTCAGGTTCGATTTCATAGAAGGCGAGGGGCTAATCCTGCAGCTGGACATGAAGGGCATCGCCGCGTCGACCGGCTCGGCCTGCTCCACGGGGTCCTTGGAGCCCTCCCACGTGCTCCTCGCGCTGGGCCTGACGCACGAACAGGCTCACGGCAGCCTCAGAGTGACCTTGGGACGGGAAAACACTGAAGAGGAAGTAGATATCTTACTCGAAGTGTTACCCGGTATCGTCTCGAAGCTGAGAGAGATATCCCCGTTCAGCGCAGAGAGGCCGATGGGGCCGGGAGAAGGTGCAAGCTGTGTACAGTGATAAGGTGATGGAGCACTTCGCAAATCCTAGGAACGTCGGGGAGATCGTGGACGCCGACGGGATCGGAAAGGTAGGGAACCCCCAGTGCGGGGATGTTATGTGGCTGTACATCAAGGTGAAGGACAACATCATAACGGACATCAAGTTCAAGACCTTCGGCTGCGGGGCGGCGATCGCCACCAGCTCGATGATCACCGAGCTCGCCAGGGGAAAGACGATCGAGGAGGCGAAGAAGATCTCCAGGTCGGACGTCGCGGACCAACTGGGGGGGCTGCCTGCTGTGAAGATGCACTGCTCGAACCTCGCCGCGGACGCGCTCAAGGAAGCCATCAAGGACTACGAGGCGAAGCAGGCGGCCAAGGGGAAGCCGGCCTAGGTCGCTGGCTAGTTCCAAGAAAAGTTCTAGTAGCTATACCTGCAATCCCAAGGGGAGCGGAATGACGCACCTTGCGGTCGACATCTGCGGGATCCATCTCAAGAACCCCACGATTCTCGCCGCAGGTATTCTGGACGAGACAGGCAAGAGCATGATCGAGGTCGCGAAGGCAGGCGCCGGAGCGATAGTGACCAAATCCGTGGGTCGGGAACCGAGGAGTGGGCACCCGACCCCTTCCATCGTGGAGCTCCACGATGGACTCCTGAACGCGATGGGACTGCCCAACCCGGGGATCGACTACTTCGCCGACGAGATCAAGGAGGCGAAGAAGGGCGGGGTACCCATCATCGGGAGCGTCTTCGGCGGCACCGAGGACGAGATCGCTGGCCTCGCGGCCCAGATGTCCCGGTACGGAGTGGATGCGGTGGAGCTGAACCTGAGCTGCCCGCACGCAAAGGGATATGGGGCGGAGCTCGGCTCGACGCCTGAGATGGTGGAGGTGGTCTGCCGGAGGTCCAAGAAGGGCGTCAGCGTCCCACTGTTCGCCAAGCTGACCCCTAACACATCAGACATCGCCGCGCTCGCGGTCGGCGCGGAGCGCGGAGGGGCCGACGGCATCGTCGCGATCAACACCGTGAAGGGGATGGCGATCCAGCCCGAGGCAAGGATGCCGATATTGGCCAACAGGATCGGAGGGCTCTCTGGACCTGCGATCCGCCCTATAGGGGTGAGATGCGTCTACGAGATCTTCGAGGCCGTGAAGATACCTATCATCGGGGTCGGGGGCATAACATCGGGGATGGACGCTCTCGAATACATCATGGCGGGCGCAAGCGCCGTCCAAATCGGCACTGCGGTCTGGTCCGAAGGCTTGGAGGTATTCAGCAAGACCAGCAAGGAGATGCTGCGGTTCATGGTAGAGAACGGATTCGAGAGCGTTCCCGATATGGTGGGGGTGGCTCATCCTGACAGGCATTAGGATGTACGCCATCAAGGAGCATCTGAACGAGACACCTTCAATCAAGACGATCAGATTCGCTGGCGAGATGGAAGCCATCCCGGGCCAGTTCGTGATGGTCTGGGTTCCGGGGGTGGATGAGTTCCCGATGTCCGTGTCGTATGCGGGCGAGGGATTCGGGATCACCTATCAGATCCTGGGAGATGGAACGAAGGCTTTGGGGGACAAGAAGCCGGGGGAGAAGATCGGGATAAGGGGTCCCTACGGCAAAGGGTTCGCGATACACGGCAAAAAGCTCCTGGTCGTCGGCGGTGGAGCGGGCATGGCCCCCTTGGGGCCTTTCATCGAGGACGCCATCGAACATAAGGCATCGGTGACTGCAATCGTCGCCGCAAGGACTGTCAAGGAACTGCTCTTCGAACGCAGAAGCAAGAAGGCGGGAGCGGAAGTGCTCGTTGCGACAGATGATGGGAGCGCGGGATTCAAGGGGCTGGCCACGGAACTGGCGAACGA
>CALMQK010000199.1 GCA_937872085.1 uncultured euryarchaeote | reverse complement strand
AGCCGCTCGACATCGGCTCGAAGGATGAGGTCGAGAGATTGTTCGACAAGATCCGACCGGAATGCGTGATCCTTACGGCGGCCATGACGAACGTTGACGCGTGCGAGAAGCAGCCGATCATAGCCAACCGGGTGAATGCGGCGGGTCCCGAGATCGTTGCTCGTTCCTGCAAGAAGCTCGGCGCCAGGCTTGTGCATGTGTCAACTGATTATGTCTTTGACGGGGCGAAGTCACGGAGGTACACCGAGGATGACATGCCCCGTCCTATCTCTGTGTACGGCTCGACCAAGCTCGCGGGGGAGAAGGCGGTGCTCTCGACGGTGCCGGGATCCGTGATCGCTAGACCCGCCGTGCTCTACGGATGGAACCCAATCGAGGACAAAGAGAATTTCGTTGTATGGGTCCTTAAGAAGCTGCGGACCAACCAACGGGCCACCCTATTCGAGGACCAATGGATCTCACCCACTCTAGCTGATGATCTGGCGAAAACCCTGCTTGAGCTGCTGGAGAAGGATGTCTCGGGCGTCTGGCATGTATCGGGCCCGGACTGTCTGGACAGGCCGACGTGCGGTAGGATGATCGCTGAGGCGTTCGATCTTGACAAAGGGCTGATATATCCCACGCCTTCGAGCAGCGTGCCACTTCCGGCAAAGAGGCCTAGATATTCGTGCCTGGACGTATCGAAAGTCGAAAAGCTGTTAAATAGGAAGATGGTCTCTTTCGAGGATGGCCTGAGGACGATGCGCGAGCAAGAGAGGACATCACGATGAAAGGATTGGTTCTATCTGGTGGCTACGGAACGCGTCTGAGGCCACTCACTCATACCGGCCCCAAGCAGCTGATACCGATCGCAAACAAGCCCAACATACTCTATTGCATCGAGGACATCCGGGACGCGGGTATCAAGGACATCGGGATCATACTCGGCAATGTCATGCCTGAGAAGGTCCAGGAGTTCCTCGGCGACGGCTCGAAGTTCGGCGTCAAGCTGACCTACATAATCCAAGGCGAGCCCAAGGGGATAGCGCATGCGGTCAACTGCGCCAAGGATTTCATGGGAAGCGACTCGTTCGTCGTCTATCTCGGCGACAATCTTCTGAAGAACGGCATAAAGGCGATACCGAAGAAGATGAACCAGGAGAAGGCGGATTGTGTCATCTCGCTGTGCCCCGTCAAGGAACCGCAGAGATACGGCATCGCAGAGCTTTCGCCCGACGGCAAGCAGGTCCTGAGGACCGTGGAGAAACCGCGGGAACCGAAATCCAACCTCGCCGTCATAGGCGTGTACGCGTTCAACTCATCGTTCTTCAAGGTCTACCCGAAGCTCAAGCCATCATGGCGGAACGAGATGGAGATCACCGATGCGATATCCCTGCTCATCGATTCGGGATTCAAGGTCGTACCGCATCACGTCGAGGGCTGGTGGAAGGACACTGGTAAGCCGGAGGACATCCTCGAGGCGAACCACTTGATACTCGACGGCATCGAATCGAGCAACGAAGGCAAGGTCGAGGAAGGGGCGACCGTGGTCGGACGAGTAAGGATTGGCAAGGGAACGGTGATATCCGGCAGGTCTGTCGTCAGGGGACCGGCCATAATCGGGGAGGCCTGCAAGATCGGACCCAACGCGTATATCGGCCCCTACACCGCCGTTGGAGACCGTTGCGAGATCGGCTCAGCGGAGGTCGATGACTCTATCGTGATGGATGATTCCACTATCAATGTCGAGCGCAAGCTCGTTCGTTGCATGATAGGCAAAGGGTCGAGGATACTGAGCGCGAACGGCATGCTCCCAAAGGGGGAGCGCCTCGTGGTGGGCGAGAACACCACCATGTATCTCTGAGAACGATTGCGGCTTCAGTCCTTCGTCTTTCCATCGACCAGTCGAATGCTCCTGGTCGCGTGCTTGGCAATGTCTTCGTCATGAGTCGCCAAAACGATCGTCGTCCCGAACTCCCTTCTGGCCAGCTGGAACATCTCGATAACGTTCTGCGTGTTCTCCGCATCCAGGTTCCCGGTCGGTTCGTCAGCGAGGATTATCTTGGGATCGTTTGCCATCGCACGTGCGATCGCGGCTCTCTGCGCCTCCCCACCGCTGACCTTGTTGGCCGTTACCTTCGCGATATCTTCGATGTCGAATCTCCTGAGCAGATCGTCCACCCTCTTGCCATCCTTCTTTCTTGAAAGCAAGAGCGGCAGCGAGACGTTTTCCCGTATCGTGAGATCTTGAAGCAGATTGTAATCCTGGAACACGAACCCGATCTTGTTCATCCTGGTCTTCGCCAACCCGTCCTCGTTCATCTCGCCGAGCCTGAGGCCGTCAATGATGATCTCGCCCGCACTGGGCCGGTCGAGACCTCCGATGATGTTGAGCAGCGTCGTCTTTCCACAGCCCGATTTGCCGTATATGGTGACGAACGCTCCACCATCGACCGAGAACGTCACACCGTCAAGGATAGTCGGCCTGTCGTCGTACTTCTTCACGACGCCTTCGACCTGAATCAGTGGAACCGTCATTGCGAACCTCCTCACCGCGAGCCAGCCTATTAATCGTTTCTCCTGGGCTTCTGGCTATAGGGGACAACCAGGCAAGAAGGAAAGCAGTTATATCCGCGAATTTGATACATCGATTGGCGGTGGGTTCGTTGGAGGATTGCGCCAAGAAAGATCTCGAGGTCAAGGACGACAAGTTGCCAGGACGGCCGATAATCGATCACGACATCGAAGGCGGAGAAGGAAAAGGCAAGAAGGGTGATCCTGACTCCAGGTCTGGAGCGAAGAAGAAGTTCAAGCTCTTTGGCTGATTCCTTGCAGCCCCAGCAAGCGATTTAACCCCCGATGAGTTATGTCCCAACTGGAGTAAAATGAATCTAGGGGTCATGCTTAGCGCCCGAGATTTCAAGGATCTCTCCTTCCCGGAGGCAGACTTCTCGGAACTGCTCTTGTTCGATGGAGACCTCGACCGGATAGATGGACGCCTAATAGCTGAGCTTGTGCGCGCCAAGCCGCCAATCGCCTTTGTCCACGCCCAAGAGTTCGTTCAACATGGCGGCAAAGAGAGGCTCATCGACTTGGCATCAGAGGACGAGACCTTCAGGGCTTCTTGCATCAAGACACTCCAAGACAGCAGGGCTCTCGCTGACTCCTTGGGGGGAGTCGGCCTGGTGATCCACCCAGGCGGGATAAGGGGATCGGTCGTCGACCGTTGGTCGCTGCTCCAGAACCTGGAGAGGTCTCTCTCGGAGCTCGGTCCCCGCAGCCTACTTCTAGAGAACATGCCGTGGTACTACTGGCAGAAGGGAACGGGTAGGATGGTTTCCAACGTATGCGTGTCGATAGAGTCCGTCGCGAGGTTATCGGACAAGGTCAACGGATTCGTCCTCGATACGGCTCATGGTTACCTTTCGAGGCAGGAGGGCTCCCAGGAATACCTCCGCGATTTCATGGAAGTCCTCGGCAAGAAAGTGAAGCACATCCACCTGTCCGATGCGCGTGCGCCTGACAAGGAAGGTCTGCAGATCGGGGAGGGCGACATCGACTTCTCCTTCC
>CALMQK010000198.1 GCA_937872085.1 uncultured euryarchaeote | reverse complement strand
GACTCCTGAAGCACACGACGTCATACGTTCCCTATTGTCTTTTCCCGCGTTGAGCGGTGTGTGAACCCGAACGCCTGGCTTCCTCACTACAAGAGGGGGATTCCGCCGCTTTGGCTTGTGACATGTGACGAAAGCTACATCTACCTCCTGCACGTTCGGTGGCTCGGTCTTGTGACCAGGAGGTTCCCGGTGATGATGTCCGAAATGGTTCTAGCAGCTGCGCCGGGAGCCGCATGATTCCGCGTGAAGCTCCTGGCGTTCGCTGATCGTCGAGTATGCATTGCGAACGCTATCGATGAATCTAGTCTGACATGCCTAACGATCCTTACTTGGACGCCAGCGTCGTCTGGCGTATCAAATCCGGGACCCTCGACCTCCACGAGGCGGGGTATCGCACAACCAAAGAGGCCATCCTCTCTTCCGGGTTGGCCATGGAGGTCACGGGACTCATCAGCGCGGGCAAGGAGGCGGATGTCTACCTTGCCCTCTATCGTGACGCACCAATCGCCATCAAGGCCTATCGTCTGTACCGTTCTTCTCATCGTGGAGGAGGCCCTGTGAAACTGGACTCCACCGGGTGGTTGGCAGCCCACGAGTTCGAGATGACACGACAGGCATGGAAAGGGGGATGCCGTGTTCCCGCACCCGCTAGGAGGGTAGAGAACATGTTCTCGATGCGGTATCTAGGAGACGAGAATGGGCCGGCGCCTAGATTGCATGAGATCCGTCCGGAGAACCCCCGAGCCCTCCTCGACGAGGTGCTCCGTGGAGTAGAGGCCCTAGCGGGAGCGGGGGTTGTGCACGCAGATCTGAGCGATTTCAACATACTCGTCCACGACGGAAAGCCATGGTTCATTGACTTCTCGGAGGCGATTCGCGTCGACCGGACCGGCTCGGCGCCGTGGATGCGGCTGGAGGAGGCTAGAGTGGCATTGGATAGGGGTATGGGTGCATTGCGTGTGTACTTTGGAAGGTTGGGAGTCGAGGTCGAGTCGGAGCCGTTTGTCTCACGGGTGTTGAGCTCGCTGGACAGGTTCGGAGTACTCCATGATTGAACCGGAACATCACCCTTGGAACACGAATCTCGGCATAAGTTATCTACCGAGGGCGGCTGCCAAATCTGCTACCCTCTTCCCCAGCTCTTTGCAGGATTCGATCTCCTTCTTGTTCGGCGCTTCTACAGCGGTCGGACCGTAGTGCTTGTTGTCGTACCTGCCCTGAATGATCATTCCGTTGATCAGCATCGCCTCAAGAATCGAGAGCAGGGTTGTCTCGGCACCGCAGGCCGTGTCTCCGGAGCTCGTGAAAGCTCCGCCGACCTTCCCATTGAGTCTTCCATGGATGCTGTTCGTCCGGTCGATGAACGACTTCATCTTGCCAGACATGTTCCCGTAGTACGTCGGGGAACCCAGTATCATCGCATCGGAATCGATCAGGTCCTGCATCTTCGCCTTGTCGACTTTGAGAACAACGACTTCGGTCCCCTTGACCTGCATGGCGCCATCGGCGACAGCAGTTGCCATTCTCTCGGTGTTGCCGGTTCTTGAGTCGTAAACAACCAACACTTTGGGCATACATCCACCACTCTAGCGGCTGGAATCCTCCTCGCTCCTCTTATGCCTTATCCAAGGGTAGACCGTGTGCACGCCCCCATGTCCGGTCTCTCCTGGTTGACGGGTCCGTGGAGACACCCATTCTCTCCTTCCTTCGCGCCTAGCCTTTCTCCATGCGCCGCGTTCTCGCCCTTCTCATGGCTGACAGTTCAACAGAGGGTCTTGTCGAAGGAACCTATGTTCAGGGTTTCGCAGATTTCTTCCGCGAATCGCACATGCTCCTCGATGTGGGACGCCACCCCGTCTCGGACCAGGTAAGGTGTGAAATCGCAATCCAATGCGCCAAAGAACGTCGCCAGTGCGCAGCCGCTCGCGCTCAGCCCCACGATCACCACGGTGTCGCAACCTTCCCTCCGCAGAGTGGCTTCCAGCTCAGTCTTTCCGAACGCGTTCGGATAGCGCTTGGTAATCTTGATGTCGGAACTGTCGATGTCTACAGTATCAGGGAACTCGAACGGCTTTGTGCCAGGTATGGCGCCTCTCTCCTTGTCCTCGTGATAGATCACGACAATGGGAAGTCTGTTCCGTCGGAACCATCCGATTGCTCCGTTGATGACGTCGATGCGCTTATGAACGGATTTCTTCAAGTCCGCGTTTCCGTCCAGCCAGGCATTCTGGATGTCTATGACGAGGAGTGCTGGTTTCATGTTCGCGTCCCTCTGCCCCATTGCGGTCGAGTTCTATATTTGTTTTCAATGGAGTGGGCAGGTCGCGGCTTTCAGTTTGCTCGCTCGCCGCTCATAGGATACCGACAATTATCCTGTGCAAGGTATCGACTGTGGCCACGAGGTTCCTGCCGGCATCCCTGAGGTGGTGGTATATCTCCCTCTTCTTGAGCGGTATCGTCAAGTCCTTCTCCTCGAACGCTTGGGCTAGGGCTCTCACGTAGGTTTCGTCGATGTCCCGCTCGGCCTTTCTCATGAGGGGAACATATGTCCCCGCCTTGGCGGGCTCCGACTGAATGATCCTTATCGCATCCGACATGAGCCTCACACCTCTCAGGAGCGCCTCTGCCATCCCGAGCATGGCGGCGTCGGGCTTTGTCTTGAAAGCCTTCATCTCCAAAGCGGTCGATAACGACCAGTTGACGACATAGTCCATCTGCCTCGAGATGCTGTATATGTCCTGCCGGTCGAACGGGGTCGAGAATGACTCTACGAGGACATGCTCCATCTCGTGCCTTATGTCGTCGGCGTGCTGCTCTATCTGGATGAGCTCGGTAGGCTCGGACAAGTCGCCCACCTTGAGCCAGTCGACTAGGGCATTCACCGCGATGACCGTCTGATCCGCCTGGTCTTGGAGCATCTTGTAGAAATCGTGCCTTGGAGGGAATAGTCTGTCCGCGAGCCTCTTCTTGCTGGGGGAGTGTCCGGCGTTCTGCTCATCCATGCTACCATCACCTCAGAGGTTCAATCCTATCTTCAATATTAGGAATGTCGCGCCTGCTAATAAGAGCGAGGCAGGTATGGTGAGTATCCACGAGACCGCCATGTCCCGACCGATGGACCACCGGACCTTCTTGGCGTTGTTCGCGGCGCCCACGCCGACTATGCTGGATGCGATGACCTGGGTCGAGGAGATGGGCGACCCTGCGAGCGTGGAGATTGCAATCGAAGAGGCCGACACAACTTGGGAGTCGAGCCCGTGCACCGGTTCCATATCGTATATCACGCGTCCGAGCGTGCGCATGATCCTCCAGCCGCCTACGAGCGCTCCCAACGCCAGCGCGGCCGAGCATGCGAGTCTCACCCAAATGGGTATCTCGAACGCGGTCGTCCCCTCATAGGATGCGAGGAGTAGGGCTATGATCCCCATATGCTTCTGGGCGTTGTTCGCTCCCGCGCCGAATGCGAGGGCGCTCGTCGCGAACCACTGTGACTTCTTTATTGATTCGTTCGTCCTTCGTTTCGCGTTTCTCAGCATTAGAGTCGAGACACGGAGGCTGATGTAGCCTCCGACTAGTCCGATGGCGATCGCTAACATGAGGAAGATGAAGACCTTCGTCATCCCGACCAGCCTGTGAGACGCTCCAAGGAGGTCCGCGAGCCCCCAAAGGACGCCGTTGGACCCGGCAGAGGCCAAGGACGCCCCGATCAGCCCTCCGATGAGCGCGTACGCGGAAGAGGACGGTATCCCCATCCACCAGGTGAGAAAGTTCCAGATTGTCGCTCCGACGACTGCTGCCAGTGTGATGAACGGCAGAAGCCCCAAATCGTGCAGGTCGATCAGTCCGAAGACGGTGAATGCGACCGCGCTTCCCCCGAGAAGCGCTCCCAGGAACCCCGCTGCCGACGCGAGGATCGCTGCTCTTCTGTGATCGAGACTCCTGCTAGCGACGATCGTAGTCGTGTTCGCTCCAGCATCCTGGAACCCGTTCGTGAAACAGAAGAAGACTGCGACGACGATGCCGGCTATGGCTGCTGCAGATGCGGCGGTGGTGTGCGTCCCCTCTCACGCGATTTACGAGGTCGGTATTTTATGCCTGCGGACGCCGCAGCAATGAGAGCACATTCAATGGACGCAAAGGAGCTTCTCAAGCGCGCTCGTTATCTATCCTGTGCCCCTGTCACAACTCTCCGCGAATTCGAATATATGTTCATCCTTGACCCTCTGGCGAATCCCACGATTGTGATGCCGAAGTCCGTAGCTAGTCTGACCGCGAGGTCCGTGGGTGCGGACTTCGAGATGATGACCGGAGTCCGGCTCCTGGCGGCCTTCACCAAGATCTCCGACGAGATCCTACCGCTGGTGACCATGATCCTGTCGTTCGTCCTGATCCCTTTCAGAATGCACTCCCCCACGACCTTGTCGATCGCACTATGCCTTCCGATGTCTTCATTGAAGACGAGGATGCTTCTCGTGGTGCATATTGCCGCACTGTGGACTCCTCCCGTGAGTTTGTAGAGTCGCGACATCCGAAGGAATTCCTTCATCAACAGTGGGATAGAATCGACACGCACTTTGAATCTAGATTTGCTCCTGAGGTGCCTGCCATCCTTCGCCGTGTCGACGAAAGTCAGGCCTTTGCCGCAGCCGGTCGTGATGAACCGCCTTGCGATGAGATTCTCAGGCGGTTTCTTGGGTTTCTTCAGTTCCACCCAGACCACTCCATCTTTCT
>CALMQK010000197.1 GCA_937872085.1 uncultured euryarchaeote | reverse complement strand
GTTCGTCGCGCGGTCCTTGATCCTCGCGAGGTCGATCAGGGTTATGTCCGCCATCGATCCTGGCCGGAGGAGACCTCTGTCGAGCAGGCCCATCCTCTGAGCGGGGTAGCTCGTCATCTTCCTGACTGCCTCCTGCATCGTCAGCAAAGGCTCGTCCCTGACGTATCTCTCGAAGATGCCAGGGTATTCTCCGAACGAGCATGGTTCATAGGGTGGCGGGTCCGTCATCGGCCCCTTCTCCGACCAGGTCGCACAGTCGGATGATACCATGACCAGTGGGTGCACGAGCAGCTTCTTGATGTCGTCCTCGCTGATGTAGTCGAAGATTGCGATGATCTGGTCGTTCTCTTCCTGTATGAGGTCGAAGTAGGTCTCGAACACCTCCTTGTGCCGCATCATCGCTACCTGCTCGACGGTCTTGCCCACGAGCCCCTTCTGGCCAGGCACGTGCATCAGGAATATTCGGTCGAACAGCCCGTGCTTGAGCAGCCCTGCAGGGCCGAATGCTGGGAGCTTGTCCTCGATTATCTCGCGCTTGATCCGCGCCCTGTTCTCCGGCTTGTCCAGATGCTTGATCAGCTCCGGCCGGGTCAGCTCGGCCATGTACTGTGGGAGTGCGCCGCTGAGGGCTGGCGCAAGGTCGGTGTGCACGTCATTGTCGACCGTGACATCCAGGCCTCGCTTCCTCGCCTCCTCGACCAGCCCTAGGGTCTCCTTCGTCCGACCCCAGGCGCCTATCTTGGGACAATTATGCGAGATCTGGACCCCGACACCGCTCTTCTCGCCAATCAAGATTGCTTCCTTGATGGCGTCAGCGATGGTCTCTCTCTCCCCCCTGATGTGAGACGTGTAGATGCCACCGTACTTCGCCACCACCTTGCAGAGCTCGATGATCTCCTGTGTCTTTGCAAAGCTCCCTGGCGGATAGACAAGGCCTGTCGAGAGCCCGAACGCCCCCGCGCGCATCGCCTCGTCCACCAGTTCCTTCATGAGTTTGAGCTCGCCAGGTTTCGGGGCCCTCCTCTGCGCTCCCAATACGGCCGTGCGGACAGCACCATGGCCCACGAGTGCCGCTATGTTGTGCCCCACACCTTGCTTCTCGACCGCGCTGAGGTACTGTGCAAATGTCCGCCAATCGCCCTCCTCGAATGTCCCAGCCCACTCGCCCCAGTAGTTCCTCCATACATCGACGTAAGGTTCCCGGAGGGGAGCTGCCGATGACCCGCAGTTACCAACGAGGTGCGTCGTCACGCCCTGCCGGAGCGTGCTGTCACAGCC
>CALMQK010000196.1 GCA_937872085.1 uncultured euryarchaeote | reverse complement strand
GCCTATGGCGTCCTCACGAGGAAGAACGCCATCGTCGTGCTCATGTCCATCGAGATCATGCTCAACGCGGCGAACATCAACTTCGTCGCCTTCAGCTCATACCACGTGGGGCTGCATGGTGGGTCCCCGGATCCGTCGGGGCAGGTCTTTGCCATATTCTCGATCGCCATAGCCGCCGCCGAGGTCGCCGTCGGGCTGGCGATATTGCTCTCGGTCTACAGGAGATACCAGACGATCGATGTTGACAAGATCAACATCCTGAGGTGGTGAAGTGAACCTCCTCGAGTATGCTTGGCTGATACCTGTCATACCCTTCATAGCGTTCCTACTCATCGGCCTCCTCCCGAGGAAGGGGCTATGGTGGGAGGACGGCGGTGGCTATGCCATCGCGGGAGCAGGCGGGGCGCTCATCCTATCCATGGTGGTCGTCTGGCAGGTCTTGATAGGACACACCCTTACTGGCCCAGGTGCTCCGTCCTTCACTTGGCTGGTCATCGGCGGCTTCACCGTGAAGTTCGGGATATGGATCGATTCCCTCACCGCGATCATGTTGGTGGTCGTGTCCATCGTCGGGACGCTCGTCGTCGTCTACTCGGGCGGGTACATGCACGAGGAGGCGGACCGCAGGAGGCGCTACTACGCCGAGATCATGCTGTTCATCTCGGTGATGTACGGCCTCGTCCTAGCCAACAACTACCTCCAGATGTTCATCTTCTGGGAGCTGGTCGGTCTGTGCTCCTACCTCCTGATAGGGTTCTGGTACGAGCGGCCCGCGGCAGCGAGCGCCGCGAAGAGGGCCTTCATCGTCACCAGGGTCGGAGACATCATGTTCATGGCCGGCCTGATAATCCTGTTCAAATATGTCGGCAGCTTCGACTTCGCGACCCTGTTCGCGGATGGTGGGTCCGCGACTGCTGCCGTGGTCCCGTCCGACATGCTCACCCTTGCGACAGCGCTGATATTCGGTGGCGCGATTGGGAAGAGCGCCCAGTTCCCGTTGCACGAATGGCTCCCCGATGCGATGGAGGGGCCGACCACGGTGTCTGCATTGATCCACGCAGCGACGATGGTCAAGGCAGGGATCTACCTGACCGCGAGGACCTATCCGCTCCTGGTCCACAGCCCCGACACCCTGTTGTTCATCGGGATCATTGGCGGCATAACGGCATTGCTAGCTGCCACCGTCGCGCTCGCCGCGACCGACATCAAGCGTGTCCTGGCTTACAGCACGATCAGTCAACTGGGATACATGACCCTCGCGTTGGGAGCTGGCGGATATCTCATCATACACGGAGGTTCGAGCGCGGGCTACGCCGCTGCCACGTTCCACCTTATGAACCACGCGTTCTTCAAGGCGCTGCTGTTCCTGTGTGCCGGAAGCGTCATCCATGCGGTGGGCACGAACGACATGCGGCTCATGGGAGGTCTCAGGAAGAAGATGCCCATAACCTCCATCACGATGCTGATCGGAGCGTTAGCTATCGCCGGGATTCCCCCGCTATCTGGCTTCTGGAGCAAGGACGAAGTGCTCACGGCCGTCTATCATGCTGGGAGCTTCCACCTGACGTTCTTCATCCTCTGGGCGATGGGCGTGGCGACCGCGTTCCTGACAGCGTTCTACATGTTCAGGATGTGGTTCATGACCTTCTCGAGCAACCCGAGGTCGGAGTACCACGCGCACGAGTCCCCGAATATCATGACCGTGCCGCTTATGGTCCTGGCGGGGCTCGCCCTGGTCTCAGGCTTCGCGTTGTTCATAGGTTCGGGTTTCAGACTGTTCATCGAGGGTTCGCTGGGCGACATCCCGCTCTCGGCGGAGCATGAGTCCCTGGGGGCGCTTGCGGCGGACGTGCTCACGAGTCCGTTCACATTCCTCGTGCTGGGGATCGTGATCGTGGGTATCCTGCTCGCATACCGCATCTACTTCGTGCCGGGCTTCGACCGGAGCAGGTTTGCCGCGGGCATCCCTGGGAAGTTCCAGAAGGCGCTCGAGAACCGGTGGTACATTAGCAAGTTCTACGACGACTTCGCTGTCACTGTCGTCTACGGGTTCTCGAAGCTCGCGGACGTGTTCGACAGGCGCGTGATAGATGGAGCGGTCAACGGGTTCGCGTACCTCGGGGCTCGGACGGGGAACGTGATCAGGAAAGCGCAGTCTGGGAATGTGCAGAGATATGCTAGTCTCGTCATCGTCGCGATTGTAATCCTATTGCTGTTCATCCTGCTAGTGGGAGGTGCTTGATCGATGTTCGAGGGCATTCCGATGATAACGATCATACTCCTGATGCCGATCATCGGCTCCATCCTCACATTCTCGCTCGGCAGACGGGAGAGCTGGGCCAAGTGGTTCGCGCTGTCATTCTCGCTTGCAGCGCTGGTCCTATCGGTGGTCGTCGCGCTGCAGTTCATGGTCGACCCGACATCCCAGGCCACAGGGTACCATGATGGTGGTAGGTTCTTCAACTACCAGTTCTACGAGGAGCATGTCTGGATCAAGGCCCTTGGGATCAACTACATAGTCGGTCTGGACGGCATCAGCCTGCCCCTGTTCGTCCTGACAACCCTTCTGTGCACGCTGTCGGTCGTGTTCTCGTGGGACACGAAGGTCCGGGCGAAGGAGTACTTCGGACTGATGCTCGTCCTCGAGGTCGGCGTGCTCGGGGTTTTCGTGTCGCTCGACTACTTCCTGTTCTACGTGTTCTGGGAGATCGTCCTCATACCGATGTACTTCATGATCGGCATCTGGGGCGGCCCGAAGAAGGACTACGCCGCGATCAAGTTCTTCATCTACACGCATGTCGCGAGCCTCGCGATGCTCATCTCGATCATGGCCATGTTCTTCCAGGCGCAGACGGGCTCCTTCAGCATGGAGGACATCGCGCTTGCAGGCAGCATCGGTGGAGCAACTAATCCTGCTCTGTTCACGGGCGGGTTCCAGGTCGCCATCTTCGCCGCGCTCCTGTTCGGATTTGGAGTGAAGATCCCCATAGTGCCCTTCCATACATGGTTGCCGGACGCGCATGTCGAGGCGCCCACGGCGGGGAGCGTGCTGCTTGCCGGCCTGCTCCTGAAGATGGGCGGCTACGGTCTCATCAGGATAGCGATCCCGACCTTGCCGCAAGGGGCTGCGAGCCTGCAGATCCTGATGGCGGTGATAGCCATCGTGAGCATACTCTACGGCGCCGTGCTGAGCCTTGCCCAGAAGGACCTGAAGAAGATGGTGGCCTACTCCTCCATCAGCCACATGGGCTTCGTCCTGCTCGGGTTCGCCACTTTCACCGAGCTCGGCATAGCCGCGGGGGTCTTCCAGATGTTCGCCCACGGTCTCGTGACGGCAGTTCTGTTCATGATGTGTGGGGTCATGCAGCACAAGTGCGGCACGAGGATGATCCCGAGCCTTGGCGGACTGTCGAAGAAGATGCCACGTGCATCGACCTTGATGACCATTGGATTCCTTGCATCGCTAGGCTTGCCAGGGCTCGTCAGCTTCGCCGCGGAGTTCATGGTGCTCGCGAGCATGTTCCAGGTATGGGCACTCTGGCTCTGGCTGCCGATACTGAGCGTGGTGGTCACCGCTGGGTACTATCTATGGGCCCTGCAGAGGACGATGTTCGGCCCCCTCACCGACCAGATCGATACGACGAAGATCCACGACGTCAGCTGGTACGAGGGAGTGCCTGTCAGCATACTGATCTTCCTGATCGCCATCTTCGGCGTGTTCCCGTTAGTAATGTTCCAGTTCATCAACCCGGCCGCCCACATAGTCGCCGGGCTCTTGGGAGGTGGCTGAAGTGGCTGTATGGGACACGCTCCAAGGATTCACCCCGCAGCTCATCCTCATCGCATTCGCCCTAATACTGCCCGGGTTGGACTACTTGCTCAAGAAGGACAAGAGGCCTCTGGCCTGGTTCGCGCTGGTCCCGCTGGTCGCCATCGCCGCCTTCCTCGTCACCAAGCTGTTCTTCTCGAGTGAACCGCTCAGCATGCAGGTTGGGAGCCTCCTGACGCTCGATACATTCTCCGGGCTGTTCATGCTGGTGTTCATATCGGTCGGCATCGTGGTCGTCCTCGCCTCACCGGAGTTCATAAGACGGGACCGGAACCACGGGGAGTACTATGCGCTGGTGCTCCTCGCCCTGACTGGTATGACGGTGGTCGCGGAGTCCAACGACCTCGTCGCGCTCTTCGTCGGTCTCGAGACCGCCGGCATATCGTCATTCGCGCTCTCCGGGTTCCGCAAATCTGAGAACCGATCCGCAGAGGCAGCGACGAAGTACTTCATCATAGGCGGGTTCTCGTC
>CALMQK010000195.1 GCA_937872085.1 uncultured euryarchaeote | reverse complement strand
CCGATCGCCTTCCTTGAGACGCTCAAGCCCAGGGACGACAGGGTCCCGGACTCCGAAACGATTGAGGTCATTGAGATATTCGCGAGCCTGGCGGGGATAGCCATCGAGAACGCTCGCATGTTCCAAGAGCACATAGACAGCAGGAAGGATGCGGAGCTCTACACGGACGTGCTCTCGCACGACATAAAGAACTTCAATCAGGCCATCCTCGGATACCTCGACCTGCTCAAGATGAAGACCGACAAGCCCGAGATCTTCTCGCTGATCGGCAAGATCGCCGAGCAGGTCATGAACACGAGCTGGCTCGCGAGCAATGTCAGGACCATTTCGAGGGTGACCTTCGGCGAGACGGATCTGAAAAGGACGGACCTCGGATCGGTGCTGGTCCATTGCGAGAAGAGTTTGTCACAGTACTATCCCAACCGCAAGATCGTCTTCAAGAACGTGATCGAAGGGCAACCGTTCCACACGATGGCGGACGACCTCATCTGGGAACTCTTCACGAACCTGTTCACCAACGCCGTGAAGTATGACCTTCACGACCCTCTGGAGATCGAGGTGACGGTGGAGAAGTCCGTCAGAGATGACATGCGCTACTGGAGGATCTCGATCGCCGACCACGGAAGGGGCATCCCGGACGAGGTGAAAGGCGTGATATTCGACAGGTTCTCCAAGGCCCCGAGGAGGAAGGGTGAGGGCATGGGGCTGCACATAGTCAGTACGCTTACCAGGAGGTACAGCGGGAAAGTGTGGGTGGAGGACAGGGTCAACGGGGACTACGCGAAGGGCGCGGTCTTCAAGATCGACCTGCCCTCAGTGGACTGAGTCAGAGATATGACACGCCGTCCATCATGTGGACGACCGGACCGCCTACACGCACGGATTCTATGTCTCCTTTCTTTGAAGTGCCCACCTTTATGTCGATCTTGCTCGGCCTTCCGATCTCGTAGCCCTGCTCGTTCGTGATCCTGGTGACCCTCTCGATCGGCACAAGTTTCCAATGGACCAGGTAGGATCCGAGACATCCGCTCGCGCTACCTGTCGCTGGGTCCTCGACGATGCTCCTGTTCACCAGGCAGAGCCCGCGCGAATGGGTGGTGGATGATCTGTCGACCGGGTCGAGGCAGGTTACGTAGATGTCCGCGACGTCCTTCGGCATCATCTTGCTCGCTTCGGCGAATAGCGAGGCGTTGCCAGAAGCTCTTTCCACCGCCTTGCGGTTCTTTAATGGCATGATGACCCATGGAAGCCCCGTGGAGACGAGCTGTGGCGGGGCTTTGGGATGAACATCCGATCTATCGAGCGTGAGTGCCTCAGCCAATAACTCGACTTCAGCATCCCGGTATACCCTGCCGAACTCGGGCTTGTTCTGTACCGTGACCACCTTGGTTATCTTGCCGCCTGTGGAGTGGATCTCCACCGGCAGGACGCCCGCGAGCGATTCCATCTTGACCGTCGTGAGCGGTCCCTTCAGCTTGATCCTGCCTTCCTTGGCGAGCACGTAGAACGTGCCCAGCGTGGGGTGACCAGCATAGGGTATCTCCTTGTCCGGCACGAATATCCTGACCCTGAAGTCCGCTCCCGAACCCTTTGACGCCGGTACGACGAAGGTCGTTTCTGACAGATTCATCTCCTTCGCGAGGAGCTGCATCTCGCGAGGCGTCAGGCCCTCGGCCTCTGGGAACACGGCGAGCGGGTTCCCGCCAAAAGGCTTCTTAGTGAAGACATCGACTCGAACGAACCTGGCCTTCTTCATGTCATCAGCTCCGAATCACTGCCTGCATTTAACAATGTTGCAGAGGAGGTCGTACGCGACCTTTCTCCCCATGTCGAACGCCTTCAGGTTCACGTCGACCGCCTTCGGGGGCACGTGGTCCCTGACTGACTGCTTCAGTGCCTCCTCCGGGACCGGGAACGCCTCGAGGGTGCTGATCGCTCCGAGCATCACCATGTTCTCCGTCAACGGATTGCCTGCCTGGTTCGCTATCGAGAGCGCGTCGATCAGTGCGATCTTGTCAGTCACCTGGGACATCCTTTCCTTGACCACCTCGGCGGACATGTACTTCGCCGTCTTGTCCTTCACGTGAGCTGCTGTCTCAACGACCGGGTGCTGGATCCTCGAGTTCATCATCACGACCCCGCCTGGCTTGAGGTACTCCACGTACCTCAGGGCCTCCAGGGCCTCGAGCGCGAGCTGAGCATCCGCCCCGCCTATGGGTATCAGGGGCGACGCCATGCCCTCCCCGATCCGCATGTGCACGTTTATCGAGCCCGACCGTTGAGACAGCCCGTGCTGCTCACCCGTGAGCGCTCGTATGCCGGATGCGGCACAGGCTGCGCCCATGATGTTCGATAGCAGGACGAGCCCCTGGCCTCCGACTCCGGACATGTATACGCTGAACTCCTTCTGTGACATGTTTACTCACCCTCCCTCCTCTTGATGGAACCGTAGGGGCACAGCTTCGCGCATACATCGCACCTGTCGCACAGCTCCTTGGTGATGAATGCCTTCCGGTCGCCGTCGTCTATGGATATCGCCGGACAGTAGAAGCTCCTGACGCAGCTGTAGGGTCTCTTGCAGACCTCCGTGTCGACCTTGTTCGTGTCGATGACCTCGCCCCGCTTGCGCTTGTTCCGGTCGGCATACAGCGCGCACGCCCTCCTCGATATGATGATGTTCGGGCCCTTCCTCGTGAGCGCCTCTCTCATCGGGCTGACTGCGGCCTTGACCTGGTAAGGGTCGACGATCGTGATGTCCGTGATGCCCATTGCCTTGATGACCTCCTCCAGGACAAGGGGCTTCGCCGCCTGTCCTCCGGCATTGTAGTCCCTGCCGGGATTTGGTTGCTGGCCCGTCATGGCCGTGACCTCGTTGTCAAGTATCACTAGCGTGAGGTCGTCCCCGTGATGGATCGCGTTCACCAGGCCGGGCATGCCTGCGTGCCAGAAGGTCGAATCCCCGATCATCGCGATGACCTTCTCCTGGGCCGCGTACTGCATGCCCGCGGCCACGCCGAGGCACGCTCCCATGCTGAGGAGCGAGTCCCCGTACCTGAGCGGGTCGAGGAAGCTCATCGAATAGCAGCCGATGTCCGTCGACAGGATGTGCTTCATGCCGCGCGTGGCGTCGAGCAGCGCGTGCAAGGTCGCCCTGTGAGGACAGCCAGGACAGAACGTGGGCCACCGGTCAGGGAGTCCGGCCTTGAGCTCCTTCGCCTTCGCCAAGATCGCCCCGTACTCCACCGGCATCTTGAGCCCAAGGGCTTTCGCGAGGCCCTCTACGACCAGGTTCGGGTTGTATTCCAGTGCCTCGCTGAAGTGCCCGGACCATTTGCCGTATATCTTGATCGCGGGGTTCGCATCCTTGGCTATCGCGGTCACATAGAGTTCAAGATAAGGAGAGAGCTCCTCGACGATTATGACCGTCTTGAGCTTCTTCAGGAACCCGGCTATGAGCCCCTTCGGGAGGGGATATGTCGTGCCGAGCTTCAGGATGGAGGGTTTGATCCCGAGGATACTCGCGGCGTCGACTGCATAGTTGTATCCCGCGCCACTGGCGATGATCCCGACGTCCGATCCAGCATCGACGATTCGGTTGAATTCGGAGGACTCGAACTCTTCCTCGATCTTCTTGGTCCTCTCGAGGAGCGCATGCTTGAAGTTGCGGGCGGACTCGGCGACAGTGACGAACCTGCCCGGCGGATGGTCCCATGCCAACTTCGCGAACGGCTTCCGATCCATCTTCTCCAGGCTCACAATCCCGCTCTGGTGATTCACCCTCGTCGTGGTCCGCAATAATACGGGCACACCGTATTTCTCCGAGAGCGCGAACGCCGCCCTGACCATCCTCTTCGCCTCTTCGGGGTCGGATGGCTCGAGCATCGGAGTGTAGGAGTTCGGCCCGAAGGGTCTCCCGTCCTGCTCGGTCTGGGAGGAGTGGGCCTGGGGATCATCGGCCATGACGATGACCATCCCGCCCTTCACTCCTGTATATGATAGAGAGAAGAATGAGTCGGAAGCTACGTTCATCCCGACGCTCTTCATGCTCGTCATCGACCTCATGCCGACCATGGAAGCCCCTGCACAGGTCTCGATCGCCACCTTCTCGTTCGTCGATATCTCCATCCTGTAGTCGAACTTCGGAGAGATCTCAGAGAATGTGTCTAGAATCTCCGTCGTCGGGGAACCCGGATATGCGGATACCATCTTGACATCCGCTTCCAGAGCCCCTCTGACGATCGCCTCGTTGCATAGCATGAAAGCCTTTCCAGGACCTTCCTTCAGAACATCCGCGACACCCATTCGGTTCACCGCGGCTTCCAGAACGCTAGCTTCCGTTATCTCTCTTTCCCGAACGTTTCAGGGTATCCCCCGCTCGGAGAAGTCGGGGCCGAGCTGAGAATCGCGACGATCACTGCTTCGGCCTGACCCTCGAATCCATGGCTTCTTGGAGCTTCCTCCGCACGCTCATCGGGTTCGGCACTGCATCCCACACCACGTCAGCCTTTCTCCCGCCCATGCCTTGGGTGGAGAACACCATAGTTCCGTAACCCATTGCCCGCTTCCCGAGCGACTGCGAGAGGTCGACGTTCGTTATCATCGCGAGCGGGATGTCCTCGTAGGTCTTGTTGAGGATCCCCTTCTGCGTGATGATCCTCTCGTCCGTGGCCGCGTACACCGTGCTGCTCCACCTCAGGTACTTGCCCATGACGTAGATCAGTGATAGGCCAGAGATCGCCAAGAAGGCCCATTGAACATATGTGCCGTAATCGGCGTTCTTCATCGCGTCACTCAGGTAAGGTATCGAAGGCGCGCTCGAAATCTTGTTCCAGAAGTACAGGATCACGCCCACGAAGAAGACGGCTATGCCCAGAACCGCAGCCTTCATATGCAGCCACGCGCTCGGTCGCGTCTCGAAGACCACCAGTTCGTCGCTTGATAGGAACTTCCTCGGAATCAACTTCGGTTTGCCAGCCATAGCCAAGCCCTACCATGTTATGAAATCCGCGACTATTTAGACTTGACCTGCGTGGGGTTCCCTGAGCTTCGAGAAAAGCGTTCGTGGGTCGTCTATCTCCTTGGAACAGCCCGTGCTTCTGCATACGACCGCAAAGGGCTTGGATGGCCTGGGAATCTCTGGCCCGACCTGCCGAGCCCTCATCACCATGGTCCCCGGGTTCATGGATCTCTTCGCCTCCGTCCATAGAGGGACGCTTGTCATGTCCTTGTCCATCGCGCCATGGATCTCCACCAGCTGAGTCCCCCTCTCGAGAGTCCACCAGGCGAGGACGTATGGGGCGGCGAACAGGCCATTGGCCTGGACTTGCTTGGGATGGAAGGACATGAGGATGTCGCGTGTCGCATCCGTGCGCTCGGGTTTGAAGGTGATGACCCCGAAGAGAGCCGATGACCTGGCCCATCTGGAGTTCGAGACGATCGACCTCCGAGGTTCGACGAGCTCGCCGACGGCATCCTTCCTGATCATCACATCCCCGTAGCCTCCATCGGGATGCACGAACGCCTTGCTCACCCCACCGATGATCGCTTCGCCCATCTCGAGCATCTCTGCGATATCGTCCGCGGGCGTGAGCTCGATCATCGACATGAGGGCCCCGAAGAACGAGACCTGGTCCTCGAAAAGGTATAGTTCCTCCCCTTTCCTGTGTCTGACCATCGCCAGGTCAGGGTTCCAGTGATGATCGATCGAGTATCTCCAGGCTGCCTTGCCTGCGTCTACCCAGCTTCCCTCCCCGAGAAGGACGCCTGCTTCGATGAACGTCGAGACCGCCTCACAGTTCCATCCGGAATAGATGTCGCTTACGACCTTAGGAGGGGTGCTGCGAGCCCGTTCAGCTGCCGGCAACCTGTAGTAGTCCTCGTCCGCATCCTGACTGCTGAAGAAGCCCCCGGTCTCGTGGTCCCTGAGCACGCCGAGGAGGTATCTCGCGACCCCCTTCGCAGTGTCTGCGAAGCGCTCCTGCCCCAACACCTGATGGGCATGGACGAGGTTGCGCAGGAATCCCAGGTTGGTCTCGAGCATCTTCTCGAAGTGCGGTTCCCTCCAGTCTCTGGTGACGGAGTATCGGAACACGCCACCCTCGATCTTGTCGAAAAGACCGGCGGTCATGTGGTCGAGCGTGGATGCAACGGCGTCTGAGAGTTCCCTGTCCTGGTCCTCCATGTACTTGTACAGCAGAAGGTCGATGACGTCCGGATGGGGGAATTTCTGATTGCCCCCGAAGCCCCCCCATTGGACATCGTAGGTCGAGAAGATGTCCTCGAAGACCGCGTCGACGAAGATCGGATCCGTAGACTCCTTTCTCTCAAGGGCCTTCGAGACATCGAGGAACTGCATCCTCTCCCTTTCGAGGGCCTGGTCTACCTCCCCCGAGGCTTTCGAGGCAAGGATGGATATCATTATCCTCTTCATGTCGTCGGGGGGGACGTAGGTCCGCCCCCAGATCGACTCCCCCCGGTCAGACAGGAAGGCGGTCGTCGGGAACCCTCCCCTATTGTACCTCTCGGATATGTCGGGCCTTCTATCGA
>CALMQK010000194.1 GCA_937872085.1 uncultured euryarchaeote | reverse complement strand
CGAGCGGCTTGCCCATCGTCATGACATCAGGCTCCAAGGCGTATTCCCTCGTGTAGCCTCCGATGCCGCAGCATAGGGTGTGGGTCTCGTCGAGCATGAGGAGCGTGCCGTACTTGCGCGTGAGTCTCCTCAGCTCGTCGTGATACCCAGGGTCAGGAAGGATGATTCCGTGATTGGTCATCGCGGGCTCGGCCAGCACGGCCGCGACATCCTCCGGTTTCAGGGCTTTCTCCAACGCTCCTACATCGTTGAACTGGACCGCTTTCGTTGTCAGCGCCGGGTCCACTGGCGCCGAGATGTTCCCGCGACGAGCTATGACCTTGCCCTTCTCCAGGATGACCAGGGCCTCGTCGACGGTCCCGTGATAGCAGCCACTGATGACCAGAATCTTCTTCCTCCTCGTCGTCTCGCGAGCCAATCTGATCGAGTACCTGTTCGCGTCCGTGGCGGTCATGGCGATCTGCCAGTAAGGGAGTCCGAACCGCCGACCGAGTTCCTCTGCGACCCATATCGAGTCCTCGGTCGGGAGCATCATCGTGATCCCATTCTTGACCTGCTTCGTCACCGCGTCCACGATGGCCTTCGGGGAGTGCCCGAACATCGAGCCCGTGTCTCCGAGGCAGAAATCAAGATACTCGTGCCCCTCCACATCCCAGACGCGATTCCCGCGTCCCTTCTCGACGAAGATCGGGTAGGCTCCGGCCCACCTGGTCATCCAATGCATGGGCACGCCGGCAAGTAGGACTGACCGCGCCCTCTTGAACAGAGCCTTCGAGCGAGGATGCTCAATGACGAACTGCCTCTCCTCTCTTACCAGCAGCTCCTTGATTCTCGAGCGAGCAATCTTCCTAATCGACATCACCACGCTGACGGACTTCGACTTCGGATACTGACAGGTCTAGATATCCTTTTCTTCGACATACTCGAAGCCGGTTCTTGGGACCAGTCGTTCGTCGGGAGCCTAGTGACCCATCTTCTCGAGGTCGTACACACCATAGTCCTTGGTGTGCTCCCTGAGGAGGGCATCAAGGCCCTTCATCATCTCTGGCTCCAGGGGGTCAGGCGCATGAGACTTCAGGAGCTCATCCATACGCTCCTTTGCGCGCTTGTACGTGTCCTTCGCCCCGGAGGCAAGCCATTGCTGCCTGGTAGATCTGTCAGATAGTCTTGCCTGAGAATGCTCGCGTTTGAACTGACTCAGCGTCCTCG
>CALMQK010000193.1 GCA_937872085.1 uncultured euryarchaeote | reverse complement strand
CACCATTCTCCTGTGAATAGAACGAGCGCCGGCTTTCGCTCGACATAAACGAGTCCGTCTAGACTCACCGAGGCTATGCGATCGACCATTGGCTCACCTCTATCCACATTGCTGGCGGAAGCTCTTCAACTTTTTCCCTCTCGTGGACCGAATCAGCAACCTCAACGGACAGGCTACATGCCAATGGCTCATCGTCTTGGTTGAAAGTGGGAAAACGGTTTGTGCCTACTTGGATTTCCTCGTGACCTTGGCTGCGACCACCACGGCGAGGCCGATCCCGACCACTGGGATCAGTAGTGCTGGGAACTCGGGTATGGCTGCATCCTCGGTGAGCGTGACGGTGTATCGGTCGTACGGCGGAGTTCCGAGAATGCTCGTTTGGTTCATGACCGCCGTGATGTTGATTGTCACAGATCCGGAGGCCGGTGCGGTCCATAGCACGGTCCACTGGGTCGCCGTCATCGGGGTTACCGAGTCGTTTGCGGAGGCTTGGATTGCGGTGTTGATCTCAACGTTCGGGTCGGTCGTGGCTAGCGTCCCTCCCCCTACAGCCGGTGATGTGATGCGGAAGCTGAAAGCGTTCTCTCCCGTCAGGCCGTTCGGGTCGGCCACTATCACGTCGACCGAATATTGCAATCCCGGAGTGTACGTTCCGGTCGGCAGACCGTTCACCGTGAGAAAGGCTATAGTCCTGTATGAATGGCACCCACAGCCTCCCTCTTGATCGGGGGTTGCATCGGTAGAGTTCGACGCCGGAACAAGGGCCACTGCCAGGAGAGCGATCGCGCCCATGATCACAGCGAGGCCGGTAAACTTCCTTCGTAGCGATGGTCTTGCTGTTGTCTTGGCCCTTCTTTTCACAGGTCCTATCACGCCTTCGGTCATTCCCGTTCTGCTTGTCATTCTAGTACCCTCCAAGTTCAGTTGATAACCACGTTGTCCGTCGAGGATATGTCTCTAGCAGCTTATATTGTTGAGTTGGCCTTTTGCCGTCAACACTGTTCGGTCATAGAACGATGTTATCTGACGAATGGCAAATATGGGCCGTGCTCTTGTTGGATCCACCCTCGTTCAATGATCCAAAGAGATGGCGGGTCGATCCCTATTCCCCTGGTGAAGGGATCCGGAAAGGGCCCTGGGGACTCGCTCTGAACGAGCATGCCTCTGCACGCCTCGCGTCTAGCGTCGCCGGGGCTTCATTGACCAATCTCAACGAACGGGCTAAAGGCCACTGGCTCATCGTCTTCGTTGAAAGAGAGAAAACGGTTTGTGTCTATTTGGATCTCCTCGTGACCTTGGCTGCGACCACCACGGCGAGACCGATTCCGACTACCGGGACCAGTAGAACTGGGAACTCAGGTATGGCAGCGCCCTCGGTTAGCGTTACGGTGTATCGGTCGTACGGCGGAGTTCCGAGAATGCTCGTTTGGTTCATGACCGCCGTGATGTTGATTGTCACAGATCCGGAGGCCGGTGCGGTCCATAGCACGGTCCACTGGGTCGCCGTCATCGGGGTTACCGAGTCGTTTGCGGAGGCTTGGATTGCGGTGTTGATCTCAACGTTCGGGTCGGTCGTGGCTAGCGTCCCTCCCCCTACAGCCGGTGATGTGATGCGGAAGCTGAAAGCGTTCTCTCCCGTCAGGCCGTTCGGGTCGGCTACTATCACGTCGACCGAATACTGCTGTCCCGGAGTGTATGTTCCGCTCGGCAGACCGTTCACCGTGAGAAAGGGCGTAGTCCTGTATGAATGGCACCCACATCCTCCCTCTCTATCGGGGTAAGCGTCGGTCGAGTTCGATGCCGGAATCAGGGCAACTGCCAGGAGAGCGATCGCGCCTATGACCACGACGAGTCCGGCAACCTTCTTTCGTGCCGATGGTGTTGCTGTTGCTGTTGCTGCTGGCTTCGTGCTTCTCTTCAAAGGTCCTATCATTCCTTCGGTCATTTCCGTTCTGCTTGTCATCCCAATACCATCCAAGTTCAGTTCATCGCTACCATGTCCGTCGAGGACATGTCGCCAACAGCATATAACAGTGTATTGGCCTTTTGCCGTCAACACTATTCGACTATATAACTGTGTTATTTGACGAATGGCAAATGTGGGCCGTGCTCTTGTTGGATCCACCCTCGTTCAATGCCCCCAAGGGGTGGCGGGTCGATCCGTCTTCTCCCTTGTGAAGGGTTCCGGAAAGGGCTAAGGGAACGCTCTCTAGACAGTCTCGACCTTGTACGAACTCAGCCGTAATGTCCTCCGGACTAGACATTCCGAGTTCTAGCCCTATCCCCATCTTGACATGGTCCTGTTCGAGGATTCCTCGATCCTTGAGACGGCCATTCGTGCCGCGCGTCCTCATAACCACGAACCTTTCTGGGTTCAGGTTCGCGTATGCATTGCGGTGAGAGTGGATTCCTACAACAATCCTGCGCCCGAGCTCAGCCCGCCGATGCTTTCGTGTGATCGTATCTCAATTCGGGGACACCTTCGAAGGCGCCTCCAACGACCTCTCGGATCAGATATTCGCAGAAATGGATTCGAGCGCCAAATCCACGGCCTTCTTCGGAGTGTCCACCTCGATCAGGTTCGGGATGGGATTCGAGCGCGCATTCTCAAGCTTCCACGTCCTCAGGCCTATTACCTTCTTACCGATGTTCAGCGCGTGGGCGATCTCGGATAGCGTTCCGAACTCCCCGCTCACAGCGATGAGGACATCGGCCGTCATTACAAGCATCACGTTCCTGCCCATCCCCATGCCTGTTACGATGGGGATCTGGACGTAAGGGTTCGCATCCTCCTTGCTGTTGGACGGGATTATCCCGATCGTGAGGCCTCCTTGGCTCCTCGCGCCCTTGCACGCGGCTTCCATCACCCCCGTGAGCCCGCCGCATACGAGAGCAGCTCCTCGTCTGGCTATCTCCGCTCCTACCTCCTCGGCCACCTTGAGGATATCGGGGTCTGCCTTGCTGGAACCTATCACACCGACTATCTTGAACGCCACGTTCGGTCATAATGGCCGTACCCCCTCATATACTCGAATCCAGCACTCGAATCCTGCGTCATTATCAGGAGCCGGTTTTCCAACGACATCTTTATTAGCTATCATAAGTGATATTACCGGTACCATCAGGGGGACCCCCCATGCCAGATATCAGAGAACGTGTTGAAGAAGACAGGGGCATTTTAAAGAAGATACAGAACGTCATTCCGGGCTTCAGAGGATACCGGAGAAGGGAAGACCTCCATGACGCCGACCGCATGCTGCGCATGCAGCTGGCTACGAAGCTCGGCCTGCAGAGGCAGGGGCTCGAGGAGTGTAGAGGCATGCTCGTTCAGAGCTACGGGTCGAAGGAGACCGAGACGCTCGGCGGGCTGATATTCCAGTTCAAGAGGATCGAGGGCCTCGTCACGCACGCCGAGATGGGCTATTCGGGGCTTGTGGCGGACATCCAGGTCGGCGAGAACGAACTCGACAAGCTCTATGAATATGATTTGGCGATGATAGACCACGTCATTTCCATCGCTGCCAGCGTGGATTCGCTGAAGAACTCCATCATGGCTGCAGACGAGCCCACGGAGCACAAGGATCTGATGAACATAAAGGCGAGGCTGTCGGATTTCGAGACGCAGTTCAAGAACCGGATGATCGTGATAACTGGAACGGAGGTGTGATAGATGAGCTTGATCGGTTCGGAGACCTTCAAATGGGAGGATGCGGACAAGAGGCAGAACATCATGTTCCGCATGCCAAGGAACATCAAATTCAACGACAACATAGTCGTCCGTGAAGACGAGATGGCTGTCTTCTACAGGGACGGAAAGGCGTTGGCATACATCGACAGGCCAGACAGATACGCGCTCACCTCGCTGAACGCACCAATCGTAGGGGCCATCGTCAAGTTCCTCTCGGGGGTTCAGCAGCAGGCCGAGGTCGTCTACCTCCAGAAGAGGGCGTTCGACGGCAAGTTCGGCAGCAAGCAACCATACCAGTTCAGGGACAAGGACTTCGGCATGGTCAACCTGCGAGTGTTCGGCGAGTTCAGGTACAAGGTGGCGTCGCCGGAGAACTTCGTCAACCAGTTCGTCGGCACTTTCAACTACGCGACCAGCGCGGAGGTCGAGGACAGGATCAAGGAGCAAGTGGTCATCCTTATCTACGACTCGCTGGGCGACATGAAGCAGCAGGGGATGGGCGTCGCGGACATCGCGGCCAACCTGACGAACCTCGAGCAGAGCGTGCTTTCCAGGACCAACGATCACTTCGCACTCTACGGGGTCTCCGTCGAGAAGCTCTCCGGATTGTACATCTCGTTGCCGGAAGACGTCCAGAAGGCTGTCGACACGAAGTCTTCGATGACGATACTGGGCGCAAACTACATGCAGTACCAGGCCGGACAGGCCATGCGCGATGCAGCTCAGAACCCATCAGGGGGCACGGCGGCTGCTGGTGTGGGCCTTGGAGCCGGGTTGGGCATGGGCTACACGATGGTCGGTGCAATGCAGCAAGGCATGGCCCCAGGACCGGCACCGGCTCAAGTCGCAGCCGTGCCATTGATCCAATGTGCCAAGTGCGGCACAGCGAACCCGCCGACGAACAAGTTCTGTGCGTCATGCGGAGTCAAGATGGGCCCCACGACGGTTCCATGTCCTAAGTGCAATGCGCAGGTGGCAGAAGGCACCAAGTTCTGCCCCGAGTGCGGCGGCCCGATGGCGGCACCGGCCACGAAGAAATGCCCGAGCTGTAGCGCGGACGCACCGACCACATCCAAGTTCTGCCCAGGATGCGGAAAAGCCATCTAGCCTGGACAAATAGACAGGCAGAGAGACAAGTCAGCAGGAGTTGAGTCAGCTTGGCATCTATAAAATGTCCGAAGTGTGCGGCCCCAGTGCCTTTCGACACAGGGGTCAAGTTCGTCAAGTGTCCGTACTGCTCGTCCCTGGTCTACATCGACAGGACCGGTGCCGGGTTCTACTACGCCATCCCGTTCATGGTGAACGAGAACGATGCCGTTGGAACGTTCCGACGGTGGGCCGCGGGATCGACCAAGGCGAAGGACCTTGACAAGCTGGCCCAGTTGGCTGGGGTCAAGAAGAAGTACTTCCCCGTCTACATGTTCAAGAGGGACGTGAACGGCGTGGAGCAGGTCTTCATCGAGACCGCCGGCTCGACGACGTTGCCCGGGCTGCACAACCTCAAGGTGCCCGCTGGTGACCTCAAGGTGTACGATGCCACGTTCGATGTCGGCGGCGCTGAACTGATCAAGCCCGACATCGAGATGACACCATACCTGAACTCGCTGCCAGGGAAGCCGAAGGAGCAAGCCCTCGTCTTCTTCCCGATATGGACCATCGACTACGTGTTCAACCAGAAGAAGTACGGGGCTGTCGTCGACGCGAGCTCGGGAGAGGTGTTCTCGTCCGAGTTCCCGACCAGGAGCTCGAACGCTTACATGGCAGTCGCGGGCGCCGGATTCGTCGCTTTCATAGGCGAGGGCTTGCTGGCCACGTCCATGCTCATTCCGGCGATCGCCCTCATGGCGGTCACGGTGGTCGCGGTGTTCTACGTCGGACTGCAAGTCGCAAGGAGGATGTGATCATGAGCGATGGAATCTCAGTCGGCCTGAACTGCCCCGCATGCGGCGGTGCCATTTCGATGGCCGAGGGCGAGAATGTGGTCCTGTGCCAGTACTGCAGCTCGGTGCTCGCCGCAGAAGGAGACCAGGGCGTCCACACGGTCGCGTTCAAGAACAAGACACTGAAGGATGCAGCCATGGGCGCATCGCAGCACTGGTGGACCCACGGTCTCAAGGCCAGGGACCTGAAGACCACGGGTAAGATCGTCGAGTCATATCCAATATATCTGCCGTTCTGGAAGACCACCACGCGAGTCGCTGGATGGGTCTGCGGATACGAGGAGAGGAGGCACACGGACCAGAAGGGCAACGTGACCGTCGAGAGGATACCGAAGGAGGTCATGGTTCTCCAGGACTTCACGTTCTCCGAGATAGCGTGCGACCCGGGCGATCTCGGCATAAGGACTATGAAGAACTTCATGGGTGAGACGACCTTCGCCAACTTCGAGGAGATCCCGACATTCGAGTCGACTACGAGCAAGGACGCCGCCGCCACGCGCGGATTGAACGACTCGCTCGCGAAGGCAAGGGCAAACGCCCATGTGCCGCAGGTCACCCTGGACACGCTGAAGGCCTTCAACAAGGGCCTGACGCTGATATACTACCCTGTCTGGGTTGTGAGGTACAACTACAGGGACCGGATGTACATGGACACCGTGGACGGAGTCACTGGACAGGTCCTGTCCGGAAGGGCTCCTGGAGACCCGCTCTTCCAGAGCTTGGCCATGACCGGTGGGACTTCGGTGGGTGGCCTCATCGCCGCGGCTGGCATCATCTATGCCCAATCCGCTAGCGACATGAGAATCGCCCTCGGAGCGGTGGCGGTCGGAGCTATCATACTGTTCCTTACGTACAGGTTCTTCAGGCACGGCTCCGAGATCATACAAGGCGAGTTCAAGGAGAAGAAATCGATCGCGAGCGCGCTGAAACAGGTCCAACAGGTGGGCAAGGCGCTGGAGGGATTGAGATGAAGATAGTTCAGGTCAAGTGCCCGTCGTGCAACCAGGCCATCATGATGAAGGAGAAGGACAAGTTGTTCTACTGCGACAAGTGCAACGTGATGCACATACGCGAGGGCGGCGCTCCCGAGAAGGTCGACTTCGAGATAGCAGAGTTCAGCCCGAAGGCACAAGGTGAGAAGGTGTACATGCCTTTCTGGCGGCTCTACACGACATTCATCGTGCGGTCCAAAAACGTCGAGGGCGGCACCATCTTCAAGATGAGCCAGTGGTTGAAGGGTGGGAGCGACAGCGGGAACATGTTCATCTACATCCCCGCGGCGGAACTGGATGCAGGTACATTCAGAAAGTTCTCCACAATGTTCACGGGCGCGGCACCGAGATATCCAACCCGTCTCAACTTCAACAACGTGAGGAGGCTTCCAGGCACGCTACCCAAGCAGGAGGCGGCCCAGCTCGCGGACTTCGTCGTGGTGACGATGGAGGCCGAGCAGCCGGGGGTCCTCCAGAAGCTGGACTACTCGTTGACGGTCAACGACACGAAGCTGGTCTACCTGCCGTTCGTAATGACCCCACAGGGCCCAATGTCGGCACTGTAGATTCAAACCGCACAAAACTCATTTTTCTCTTCTCGATTTCCTCTTTTCCAGGAAATCCTCTATTATTCTTCCATGGTCGAAAGCGAGCCTGGGCAACTTGTCAAGCTGGATCCAATCGGCCGCGCTCGCATCATCACCACCCTTGAGCGTGCCGCCGATGAGTCGGAGCTGGTAGACAGCGGTCACGACCTGCCCTCTCGGGTCCCTTGCAGGATCTGAGTAGACACCGACCAAGTCGACTATCTCTGTCTTCAATCCAGTCTCCTCATAGACCTCCCTCACCGCGCAGCGTTCGAGAGTCTCGCCATGTTCCAGGAACCCACCCGGAAGGGCGTATGCTCCCTTGAACGGCTCCTTGCCCCGTCTCACCAGAGCGATTTCGTGGCTCCTGAGGACGATCCCGTCTGCAGTGACGGACGGTTTTCGCCAGTGGTTCTCGAACTGGCTCCGGAGAGAGGCCACCTTGTTCTCGTACTCCCTGAGCACTTCCTCTCCAAAGGGCGTGAGAGTTGTGACTCCGCCCTCTTTGCCGCCGCGGGTCGAATTGACGACTCTACCCCCAGCGTTCTGGGCAATCCGGTGAATGATCCCCCAGGCGTGCCTGTAGGACATCTCCATCTCCTTGGCGGCCTTGGACAATGAACCGGTCTTCTTCACCTTGCTGAGGAGCTCGGCTCTTCCCTCGCTGACGATGAACCTCCCGTCTCTCTCCAACCATATTCTGAGCTTGAGGTCGTACATGGCGCTTCGTCCAGCGAGGCTAAGCGTGTGCAGCTCGAATATACTTTTCTCGGGCGGGGGCTACAGCCCGATCAGTTCTTCCTCTATCTTGTGGAAGCAGTATGGGTCGTTGTGGAACCTGCCTGTCAACGCGTTCGAGACGGAGTTGCACCCTCCTCTGCACTTGAGCCCGTGCTTGCACCCACGACAATTCTCTCCTAGGTCCTCTTTCTTGAATCTCCTGGTATAGGCGAACGCATCTGGATTCGTCCAGATGTCCCTGAAATGCACTTCTCGAACGTTCCCCTCTATGTATCGGTCGTTCCCCATTGAAAGGCATCCAACGATGCCTCCATCACTCGTGATCCCCACCGTCGATATGCCGGCAGTGCAACCACTCCAGACGCATCCTGGAAGCAGCTTGGAATTGTATCCGTAGCAGTGCGCCCCCACGACGGGCATGTCCTCGAATCGGTTACTTACCCGTTCCTTTGCGATAAACATCGCTGTCGCATAGAACTCATCCCTGGAGAGCGTCAGCTCCCGTTGGAACGAGCCGAATGGCATAGCAGTTTGAAGCTGCCAGTTCACTCCTTTGCCCTTGATCAGCTCTCCCATAGAGGGCAGATCCTTGAAGTTGATCTTGCTGACCGTCGTTATCATTGTGGTCTGGATGTTGTTGTCCTTGAGCAGTTGAATTGAGGCGATTGCCTTCTCCCAGTTCCCTGCCCCTCTTATCTTGTCGTGGTTCTCCCTCATTCCGTCAACACTCACACCTACGACCTTCGGCTCAAGCCTTCGCAGGTCTTCGATATGCTTGTCAACGATGGTGCCGTTCGTAACGATGCAGAGGTTGAGACCAAGATCCTTCGCACAGCGTGCGATTGCAGAAAAATCGTCGCGCATCAGGGGCTCGCCACCCATGATCGCCAAATCACGGCAGCCCGTTTCAGCTAGGGCCTCACAGAGCCTGAAACCTTCCTTCGTATCCAGCTCGTGTTCGCGTGGCTGCCCTGCAACGGACCCACAGTGCGAACACCTGAGGTTACAGCCGAGGGTGAATTCCCATATCGCGCAATCAAGCCTCGGCACGTCAAGACCTTCTGTTCATCGACCAGAGACGCCGTAAAATGTAGACGGTTCTGGAGGCTGCCATTGCATCATTAGATAACCCAAGATGAAGGCGACTCCAGAAACCAAACCTACGCGAAGGATGTTTACGCGCCTGTTCGCGCCGCTGATGCCCAGGAGAGGGAGCGCGGCGGCATAGGGGTAACTTTTGCTCGGGGAGATTGACTCGCTCACAGCCGCCCCAAGGATGAACGACCCCACAAAGGTGATCAGAGAGATGATTGCAAATCTCAGCCTCTGTTTTCTTCCTTCTCGCCGGATCCGCCCAAGGTCTTCGGGGCTGACACCCAGACCTCCACCCAATCCCTCAAGTGTCTTCCTTGCCGCAGGCTCCATTTCACTCAGAAATCGAAACGCCTCTGCTCTATTTCAAGTCTCTCTTTCTGTTGACTTGGTCGAGACTAGTCCAGATCCCGAACTTCCCTGGGAGTACACTCCGTACCTTGGCGATGGTCCATACACTTGGTGAGCCCCTCCTATGATCCATCCTACGATGAATGCAACAACTGTAATCAAGACGATGCCAATCAGGGGCATCCCACTTGCCAGGGACGTGTTCCGCTTCTTCCCTTCTCGTGAGATCATCGCGGCTCTCAACCTGGGGTCGATTGGGCTCGCTGCTAGAACGACGGATGCTAGGAAAGGATACGTCGAGACGGGAGATTCCGGCCGCGCGCTCTCGCCGTAGAGAAAACCCATGACAATCGCAACCATCGGGGAAAGCCCGCCAACTATCAGCTTGAGGAACCTGAGCCTCCTGGTCCTTTTTCTCATCCTGCCAATGTCCTCAGGATCTACACCTAGAGGCTCACCAATTTCCTGCAATCGCCTTTTCGGCTCGCCACTCATCCAATACCTTCATGGAATTAGGTGGATTAGAATGTATGGCCATGCTCTCAGTGTTCAGATATCGGAAGACGTGCCATCGTGGCATCCCCTTTCGTGACTCGCTCTATCTCAAGCGCAATCATCTTTATGCATTTGTTCTCAGCAAGCTCCTTTGCCTCGCTCAACAAATCGAGCGCCTTCAGATTCTCTCCCCGAATCAACGCCAATCGCGCAAGATTCCAATGAGCACGAAAATTGTTTGGATTGATCCCAACCGA
>CALMQK010000192.1 GCA_937872085.1 uncultured euryarchaeote | reverse complement strand
GGCTGGGAACGCGGCGGTCTACGACGCGCTGAGCTCGCTCCTGTCGGAATACCACATGCCAGTGCTGTCCACCTCTGATCCCGAGGAGACCGCATCCGCGATCCGCTCGCTCTTCAGGCAGGAAGAGGCAAAGCAGTCCAGCGCCAGAGGCCTCCAGACCACACTGGACGTCCCGAGCAGGCAGATGTTCCTGGTCCAGGGACTGCCGAACGTCTCGGCCACCTTGGCCCAGAGACTGCTGAAGAGGTTCGGGAGCGTCAAGGGCATCGCGGACGCAGACGTCGATGAGCTTATGAAAGTCGACGGTATCGGTAGGGTTATTGCCGAAGGCATTCATACGGTGCTCAGGAAGAATTTCGGCGAGGGGAAGGATTAGTTGCCCACTAACAAATGTCCGCTATGCGAGAGCGCGTGCATCGTCAAGATAGTCGCGACTCAGAACGAGAAGTACTGCGAGGTCGATGTCTGCAAGATGTGCGGCACGATGTATCCGCGAGGACGGGACGTCGTGAAAGTGCAGGCCAAACCGAAAGCGAAGAAGGCCAAGGCTCCCTTGAAGAAACCCAAGAAGAAGTGAGCCAGCAGTCCCGAGACCTCATTCCCGACGGGGGTATGAAGGTCAGATAGTTTTATGAACCTCATGGCCATACGAGTTGACCTGAGTACGATGGAGTTCAAGTTAATCGAGAAGAAGAAGGACACCATCAAGGTGGAGATCAAGGACGCAGATGAGACTCTGATTTATCCTCTCATCCACGAGCTCCTTAATGACAAGAACGTGGTCGACGCCAGGTACACCACCGGCCACCCGCAGCTCGACAAGGCCACCCTGACGGTCACAGTGAAGGAAGGAAAGCCGCAGGCGTCCCTCAAGAAGGCGGCAAAGTCCTTGGCGAACCAGTTCCTGGAAGCGCGCCAGCTGGTCGAGAAACAGCTCGGCTAGGGAACGATAATGTTCTTACGCTGCCGGGTCATGATGATGTTCAATGAGTGAGTTCGAGCTCGGACTGGAGGTCTTCCTCGCAGGAGACGTTGAGGGACTCGGTGGCAAGCTCAGGACGACGCCAGAGGATTTCGTGGTGGACGAGGTCTCGATCCTTCCGTCTCAGGACCCTTCAGGGAAGTTCGTGATAGCTAAGGTCTGGCACCGCAACTGGGAACAGAACAGGCTGGTCCGCAGGCTGGGGACCAACCTCCATGTGGGGCGAGCCAGGATAGGTTTCGCTGGGACCAAGGACGGCAGGTCTGTTGCGACGCAGCTCATGTCCTTCAACGCGCCAATGGAGGACGTGCAGGCTCTCGATATCCCAGACGTGAAGATACTGGATGCATACAGGGCCAAGAGGATGATATCCATCGGCGACCTGATCGGGAACTCGTTCCAGATCAGGGTGGCCGACATAGATGCTTCGAAGGATGCAAACGGCATATGTGGCTCTGTGAAGGAGGAACTCGACAAGGTGGGCGGGTTCCCGAACTTCTTCGGCATCCAACGATTCGGTTCGGTCAGGCCCATAACACACCTGATCGGAAAGGATCTGATCAGGGGCGATTTCGAGGGCGCCGTCATGAGATACGCCGCCAACCCATCCGAGAACGAGGATTCGGAAGCCAACGACGCCAGGCGCGCCCTCCAGGAATCGAGGGACTTCGAGAAGGCGTTCAATGAGTTCCCGATGAAGCTCAGTTTCGAGAGGATGCTCATAGGCTATCTCAGGGACAACCCTGGGAACTATGTTGGTGCGCTTCGCACGCTTCCATACAACCTGCTGATGATGTTCGTGCACGCGTATCAATCATACCTATTCAACCGGACCCTCAGCGAACGTATCCGGTCCGGTATGTCCATCTCGCTGCCCGAAGTCGGGGACGTGATCCTTCCATTGTCGAAGACCAATGTGCCGGATCACGACAATCCGATACTGGTCGGGGAGGACAACCTTGAGAAGGCGATCAGGAACGCAAAGGAGGGAAAGGCGTTCGTCAGCGGGCTTCTTTACGGCACCGACTCCTTCTTCGCTGAAGGGCGGATGGGCGAGATGGAACGGTCGGTCATCGCCGGTGAGAACATCGCGCAGGAGGATTTCCAGATCGTCGGTCTGAGGGCGGCGTCCTCGAAAGGGACGCGACGCGAGCTGCTCGCACCGTGCAAGGACCTGACGATAGTCATAGGGGAGCGAGAAGCGAGATTCGAGTTCACCCTGAACAAAGGCTGTTACGCGACCACGCTGCTCCGCGAGTTCATGAAGGCCGAGATCATGCAATACTAGCGCTTCACGGCTTGCCCCGCTTCGCGACATCCTTGATGTACTGGAGCATCCTCTTCTCGACATCTGCTTCAAGGGGCGGGTCCGTCTTGTGAGTGCGGAGCAACTCCTGGCATCTAACAACTGCCCTCTCCCTCAAGTCCTTCTTCGGCTGTGCGGTCCAGGCCGTCCTGGCACCCCTCCACAGAAGAGCCGGGGAGAAATGCTCCTTCCTGAAATACTTGAGCGTATGCGGATGGCTAAGGTAGGCGCCCTTGAGGGCCACGGAATCGATGACATCAGTCGCCAAGGCCTCATCTGAGACGTCGACCCCCGTCAGGATCCGCTTGACTTCGCCGCAGAGGTCGTTGTCCAGTACCGTCTTCGTGAAGCTCGCCGTGAGACTGGATTCGATGCTCCCTGCAGTGTCGTATATGAAATCGAACCCGGAAAGCGCGGCCATCAGCAGGGTGCTCGCAGCTTCCGCCCCAGCCTGATAATCCGCCAGCATCGATTCGGTGTTGCCGCCCGTGCCTCGCGAGGGGAGCCCGTAGAATCTGGCCAGCTGGGCAGTGCCCGCCATCACGAGACAGGCCTCGGGCGCGCCAAGGGCGATGGAACCGGTGCGCATGTCCATGATACTGGAAACGCTGCTGTATACGGACGGCGCCCCCCTCCTCACCAGTTGGGCGACGATGACAGAGGCGAGTATCTCCGCATTCTGCTGTACGAGCAGGCCGGCGATCGTAGCCGGAGCCGTCCCGCCCGCCATGCATTCCGGCGGATAGAGGCAGGGCTGCCCGTTCCTAGCGTAAACAATCAATCCCTCTGTGGCCTCCTTGGACAAAGTCAGGGGACTGACGGGATTGGCGAAGCCAAGCAAGAGGGGCTTTTCGATCAGCTCGTCTCGCCCTCCGGCAACGATGGAGGCCAGGTCCAGGCTCTGCTCTGCGCCCGCCTTGCCCCAGTTCCAGCCGTCTATGGTCTTGGTCGAATGCTTGAAGCCGAAGAATATCTCCTGAAGAGGTGCCAAGAAGTCGGG
>CALMQK010000191.1 GCA_937872085.1 uncultured euryarchaeote | reverse complement strand
GAGCGAAAACTTAATTAGGGAAGCGCTTATGCCCGTTCAGTCGGTAGAAAGCGACTGTCCATGCGACAGGAGAGCTTTCTAGTCCGAAGAATCCGAGGGGTCGAAAACCCTGAGGAACGTATTGGGGGTAAACCAATGCCGGAAGATATGGTAAAGCAGCTGAAGAATGCTGTGATAAACTACGAGATGGAAACCATCGCTGACCTCGCAAAGAGCGCACTGAAGGCCGGCGTTGACCCGCTCGTCGCCATCGAGAAAGGATTGGCTGAAGGAATCAAGACTGTTGGTGAAAGGTTCGGCAGGGGAGAGATCTACCTACCCGAGCTAGTCATGGGCGCAGAAGCGATGAAGACCGCTTTGGCCGTGCTCGAGCCATCTGTCCCGAAGGGGCAGCACAGGGCGAGCGCCGGCAAGGTAGTCATCGGGACTGTCCAGGACGACATACACGAGATCGGCAAGAACCTCGTGTCCACCATGTTGACTGCGAACGGCTTCGAGGTCGTGGATCTGGGCGTGAATGTCCCATCCGCTGACTTCCTGAAGAAGGCCGACGAGGTCAAGCCGCACATGATGGCGATGTCCGCACTCATGACGACGACCATGCCGAGGATGGCAGAGGTCATCACCCCACTGAAGAAGAAGAACAAGGCCATCAAGATCCTTGTAGGCGGGGCGCCGGTTACAGACACGTATGCAAAGGAGATCGGAGCCGACGGCTACAGTGGCGACGCATCTGGCGCAGTTGATGTAGCAAAGAAACTGGTCAGGTGAGCCCGAATGGCATTTGGCATTTCGCGGGGCGTCCGCTTCCAGATCCTTAGCGAAGACGATCTCGACAAGATACACTGGGGAACTCTGCACATCCTTGAGAAGGTAGGTGTCGAGGTCAACAGCGTCGAGTGCAGGAAGCTCTTGAAGGACAATGGTTGCGAGACTGACGAGAAGACGAGGATATGCAAGATCCCATCGCATCTAGTGGAAGAGGCCTTGGACAAGAAGAAAGCCTCGATAACGCTGGCTGGGAGGAATCCCAAGTTCGATGCGAGACTCGACATGAACCACAGCTACATGACCGCAAACGGGAACGGCGCGGTGGCAGTGGATTTCGAGACCGGGAAGAGAAGGCCCTCAACGAAGGAGGACCTCGTCAAGTCCTCGAGGATCATCGACTACTTGCAGAACGTGCACATCCACTGGCCGATGGTCAGCTCGACTGATCAGCCGGCCTCTGTCGTGCACCTGCACGACCTCGATGCTTCACTGAACAACACCGAGAAGCATGTCATGTACGAGACGGGCGTGACGCTCTCGGATGCGAAGTACCTGACAGAGATGGGGTACATAGCGGCGGGCGGCGAGAAGGAGTACAGGCGAAGGCCGATAACATCCTGCCTCCAGTGCACCTACGCGCCACTGCAGCACGATGCTGGCGTCATGGACGCCAGCTTGTACTTCGCCAAGGCGGGCGTTCCACTCGTGTTCTTTGGCATGCCACAACCTGGCGCGACCGGCCCAGCCACGCTGGTCGGATCGCTCGTTGTGGGCAATGCAGAGGTACTGAGCGCGCTCACCATGACCCAGCTGCACGCACCAGGGTCGGCCGTCATATACGGCATGGGCAACGCGCCCCTCGACATGAGGACCACGATAAGGGCAGGCGGCAGCCCGGAGCACGCGATCTCGTCGGCCATGGCCACGGAGCTCGCGCACTACTACGGCATGCCATCCTGCGTTGGAGTCTCTGCGACTGCGAAGCAGCCGGGAGACCAGGCGGTGTTGGAATACTACACCGGCTGTACGGGTCCGCTGCTTGCTGGAGCTGACCTCATGTGCGGCGTCGGACTGCTCGAAGATTCGAGCTGCCTGTATCTGGAGCAGATCGTGATAGACGATGAGATCATAGGTGCTATCGCGAGGCTGATCAGGGGACAATGGGCGGATGATGAGACGCTGGCGCTCGACGTGATCGAGAAGGTCGGGCCAGGCAAGGACTACCTTGCCCAGAGGCACACGATGAACCATCTCAAGACCGAGATATTCATGCCGAACCTGATCGACAGGCGCTCATACGATGCCTGGTCGCAAGCCGGCTCCAAGACACTGGTCGACGCTGCGAGGGACAAGACCAGATGGATCCTGGCGAACCACAAGGTGCCCGCGCTCGACGGCGAGGTCGAGAGGAAGCTGCAGGGCGTCATCGAGAAGGCGAAGAAGCCCATGTGGGGCGGGGAGTCCAAATCCCACTAGAAACCTCTTGTTGGCCGGACGCAGGGATGCGCCCGGCCGCTCTAATCATTTTCTCCTATCTATGAGTTCACGCTCAACACCATCATCAACTCAGGGGGCAAGGAATGGCTAACTCAATACCCGTCCGCTGCAGGCGGGATGTGCTCGCGAATGAAGGCGTCGAGAAGATACGATACGCAGCCCTGGAGATCCTCGAACTCACGGGCGTAGCGGTCCGGAGCGAAAAAGGACGGAGACTGCTTCGTGACGCTGGATGCGCGGTGGATGAAAAAAGCGCAGTCGTGAAGTTCCCCCCTAACCTCGTGGAGGAGATGGCCCGGAAGAACGACCGAGCAGTGGTCTTCTACGGCAGGACGAGGAAGCACGACGCGAGGTTGGATTTCGAGCATGTTCATGTATGCAGCGACGGGAACGGCACCGAGGCGATGGACTTCGAGGCAAGGAAGAGGGGCCCCTCGAGGAAATCCGATGTCGCAAGGAGCGCGTTCGTTGCGGACGCCCTCAAGGGCCACGGGATAAACTGGCCGAACGTGACATCGCAGGACGTCCCGCAGGGAACGAGGCACATCCACGACCTCCAGGCCACTTTGGAGAACACCGAGAAGCACATCACGCTTGCCACTGACACCACCGCATGGGAGGTCCAGGACGTAGTGGAGCTGGCCTCGGCGGCGGTGGGCGGAAAGGAGGAACTCAGGAAGAGGCCCATCATAAGCTCGATCCACACGAGCTTCACGCCACTGCAGATCGAGGGTGAGGGGCTCGACGCGGGGTTCGTGGCTGCGGATGCAGGCCTCCCGATATGCTTCTATGTCATGCCTGGCCCAGGATCTACGGGGCCTGCAACCCTCGCGGGCTCTGTCGCCTTGGCCGTCGCCGAGGCACTCGCGGGGAACACGCTCTTTCAGCTCAACAGTCCGGGCACGGCATTCGTATTCTCGTGCGGAATCGCACCGATGGACATGAAGACCTCCACTCGGGCAGGCGGCTCTCCCGAGCACGGACTCACGTCGGCTGCATTCTCCCAGATGGCGCACTATTTCGGATTCCCATCGCTCGTGGGCGGCTTCGTGACCACGTCCAAGGAGCCTGACGAGCAGGCAGCCTACGAGAAATTCTCGAGCGCCGTCACGCCCATCTTGGCGGGTGCGGACATGATTGCGGGCATAGGCCTGTTGGAGGACTGCAGGACCATCTGGCTGGAGCAGCTCGTGATCGACAGCGAGATGTCCCGGATCATCGGAAGGATGGCGCAGGGCATCGAGGTCAACGACGACACGCTGGCGCTCGATGTCATCGAAAAGGTCGGCATCGGGAAGGACTACCTCGGGCAGCGGCACACGATGGAGCACTTCAGGACGGAGCACTTCATCCCCATCGTGACGGACAGATCATCCTACGACACCTGGAAGGCGAAAGGCTCGAAGACGATGCTCGATCGCGCGGGCGACGAAGTGAGAAGGATCTTCAAGGAGCACACTGTGGAGCCCGTCAGGAGCGAAGTGGCCGAGACCGCGGCCAAACTCGTCAAGAAGCGCAGCTAACTACAACCAGGCCGGCTCATTCCTTGACGGTGGTGAAGCACGCACAGGTGAGCGTCCTGGAGACGCCCTTGACGTCCCTGAGCCTGTCGATCACCAGCTTGCCGATATCCTCCATGCTCGAGCCTCGGACCTTCAGGAGCATGTCATATTCCCCTGAGATCATATGGACCTCGAATATCCCAGGGAGGTCAGCTATCTCATCCGCCGTATCTCTCTGCGAGACGCCCTTCTCGGGTTCGAACTGGACGAGGATGAAGGCCGTCACGCCGAGGCCCAGTTGAGAGTAGTCTGGCAGAGCCGTGTACTTCCTGATGACGTGCTTCTTCTCCATCTTCGCGATCCGATCATGGACAGTGGCTCTCGGGATGTCGATAGAGCGAGCGATCGCCTTGGTCGTCTTTCTAGAGTCCTTCATGAGCTCATCGAGTATCGCGGAGTCCTTCTCGTCCAACATGTTTCGACATATTGACGGAATTTGTATTTGAATATTGACCCAAAACCGGAACTTAACCGGAAATACTAGCGAAATGGTGATATACCATCTTGCCCTGTCCGTCTTTTCCGTCAATGATACGGGGGCACAATCCATGAAGGAAGCGGTCTTGCACATCAAATCGGAAAAACGGATGCACATCCTAAGGGTGCAGAGTTCGGCCCTGATGGCGATCCACTCCTACATGCACAAGCACGGCGTGGTCCAATCGATGCCGATCATCCTGTCTCCTGAAACCGATCCTTTGAACCACCCGCATTTCGACGCGTCGGTCGAGTACTACGGCCAGAGGCTACATCTGACAAAGAGCATGATCCTCCACAAGCAGCTCTCGCTCCTGAACGACGGCATTGACAAGATCTACTTCATGTCGCCGAACGTCCGCCTCGAAGATGGGAAGCTCAAGGAGACAGGCAGGCACCTGTTCGAATTCAGCCAAGTCGACATCGAGTTCAAGGACAAGACGAAGAAGGATTTCATCAGGTTCACGGATGGTATGATTGCCAGCATCTACAAGTTCGTCATGAGGAAGTGCGCAGACGACCTGAAGGCCCTGGACAGGACCCTCAAGGTCCCGAAGCTGCCATTGAAGGTCTATGAGTCCGAGGACCTGAGGAAGGAACTCGGGGAAGACTTCGAGAAGTTGGTCTCGCATCGGGCGGAGGATCCTTTCTGGATCATGAACTTCAGAAGGGAGTTCTACGACCGAGAGGACAAGGAGAGAAGGGGCTATTACCACAACTACGACATCTTCTGGCCAGAGGGGTACGGCGAGGCGCTCTCCGGAGGCGAGAGGGAGTGGGAGCACAAGGAGATCGTCAGGAAGATGGCGGAGAGGAAGACGAACATGAAAGCTTTCGACACTTACCTGCAGGTCTCAAGTCAAGGCCTCATACCAAGGACAGTCGGAGGGGGGCTGGGGATCGAACGGATGGTGCGCTACCTCACGGGTCAGAAGCACATCAGGGACGTTACGCTGTTTCCGAGAGTGCCCGGAGAGAGGATCATATTCTGAGCTCGAGGCCCTCAAGCTCTGAGCTCGAGGCCCTCAAGCCAAGCTCTCGATCCTCGCTCCCTTGCCAGGGACCGTGATGAATGACTCGGACCCCAGTCCCGCTTTTCTGAACGCGCCCACCATGGCCGCCTTGATCCTGACGGCATTCCCCTGAGATATCGCGAAGACTGCAGGTCCCGAACCACCGATGGAGACGCCAAGCGCGCCCGCGTCGGTCGCCGCCTTCTGCACCTCGTCATAGCCCGGTATGAGCTCTCTTCTGTACGGGATGGCCAGCTTGTCGTTGAGGTACGAGCCTATCATCTTGACGTTCTGCTTCATCATCGCATGCATCATGCCCGAGGCCCATCCGACGTTGCAGACCGCATCCCTCAGGCTCACGGTCAAAGGAAGTATCTCTCGTGCCATGCGCGTCTCGATCGAGATGTTAGGAACAGCGACGATCACCTGGAACTGCGGAGGGCGTATCTGGATGACGGTCCTGGTCTTGAAATCGGAGACGATCGTGAAACCACCATATATCGCGGCAGAGACGTTGTCGAAATGACGCGAGCCCGAGACGAGCTCCTCCCCCATGGCAGCAGCCTCGAGTATCATCTGCTTGTTCTTGACGCCAAGGAGGGCAGCCATGGCCAGCGCACCGCCGGCCGAAGACGCTGCGCTGCTGCCCAGTCCGCTGCCGGGCTTCATGCCTTTGCGGACCGTCATCGCGAAGCCGAAGTCCTCGTGGCCGCACGTCTCTGCGAGCTTGATTGCGGCATATGAGGCGGTGTTCTTCTCGGGGTGGGTCGGCAGAGTGTGCTTCCCAAGGACCTTGACCATGCGCTTGCCATCCGGGAGTCTCCTGATGGATATCCTGTCCTTGGGGGACTCGAGGCACAGCCCGAATGCATCAAAGCCCGGACCGAAGTTGGCAATGGAGGCAGGCGAGGAAACAACCGCCCGGTCGAAAGTCATCGAAGCACCTGGACGAATGGGGATTACATGCCCGCATATTAAGGTACTCGCCCCTTTCCACGCAACGGAATCTATCATGAACGGCGGTCGAATCGTTCCGACTGGCCGGGTCAGAAACCATCCAGATGTGCGAAGGACTTATATTTCCAATGGACATAGCAGTCGCACCAGCAGGGGAGGCTATCGTGGCTCAGTTTGAGATGAGATGCATAGAGTGCGGCAGGACCCATGACTTGTCCAGGCCTGCCTATGCATGTACATCCTGCGGCAACCTGCTTGAGATAAGGGTCGACGAGAAGGCGGCATTGGAGCGGTTGTCAAGGAGCGATTTCAAGAAGAGGCCCCTGTCCGTATGGAAATACAGGGAGCTCATTCCGATTGGCCCGGAGACTGAGGTGTTCTCGATGGCGGAAGGCGGGACCCCGCTCATCAGATGCCAAAGCCTCG
>CALMQK010000190.1 GCA_937872085.1 uncultured euryarchaeote | reverse complement strand
ACAATCTTTGTATCTTGCCTAACTACGGAGGCAACCGAATGGATGATGAGAAAGACGTAAAAGTGCGGTTTGAAACGTTGAGCGCCGAGAAGATCCCCTTTGGGAAGAACAACTTCTTGGAAGTGGCACGAAAGAAAGCGATAACCGACGAAGGGGACAGCGAGTTCATCTCAGTGTCCAGAGGTTACTTCCTTCCGGATGGCAGCGAGAAGTACAAGAAATCGATAACCATCCCGGACGACCCGGCCATCAAGCAGTTTGTGACGGAGAGGATCAACAAGCTGTGAGGACGTCTGAAATACTTTCTAAAACCCTTTCTGGCGAATATTCAATCGCGGCAATGCCTTCACATTCAGGCTTCTCGTGGCCTTGTGCCAGCACTTCCACTTTCGATTAAAAGCTCGAGATAAGTCCTCTTCTCCAGTCTGTCGAGTGCCAATTCCTTCCTGGCGAGTTCGACAAGCTGTTCCGCTCTCTCGGGAGATTCTGTGAGCACCTCTAGCTCGACATACTCCCCCAAACCCTCCACGTCGTCCACATCCACCCTCAGCTTGTCAAGAATGTAGCTGCTTCTCCTCTTCCGAACCACGCAGAATTCCTTGAACCCCAACCTTTCGATGATCCGCTGGGCGGTCAGCGGGTTGTCAGTCTTGAGAGTGATCTCCTCACGAGCCTTGGCGGACTCCGAATGCATCCGTGGTCCTTTGTACGTGAGCTCGGCCGCCCCGTCGATCTTCCTCAACCTGAGAGCCTCGTCCGACTTTCCGAAGTCCTTCGAAGGGTGTGCGAAGTACACATCCTCCATATCCACGGAGGCGATCTTCTTCGCCCCCAAATGCGCCAGGGCCTTCTCGATCTTCTCGTTCCCAGGGGATTTGAATTTGGATTCTACCTCTATCACGGCGAGTCAGTAGAAGTATCTGGTAGATTAATATGTCCCAGGGCCAGCATTCTGTTCCGCACCAACCACACCAAAAGGTATAAGTCTCGACTTACAGATAGACAGACTCCCGAGGAACGAGGTGGATTATATGGAGCAACCAGAGCGAGCTATTAAGCTCCGCAGGGAGGAGCTTGTCGAGATCAAAAGACTGTACGAGACCGTTATGACCTTCGCTTCCCACGGCATGTTCTACAGGAGCGGCCGCATAATCGGTGATCGGTTGATCCGGAGTGCGGGCACCGACCTTGGCCGGATCAAGGAGTCGCTCATCAAGGGAGGCTGGGTCTCCGACATAAGCTTCGAAGGCGACACCATCACCGCCGCCAGCTCGATCGAGGCGACGAATTCCGATTCTCCCACTTGTCACATGCTCAGAGGCATCCTGGCCAAGGTATTCGAGGAACGGACTGGCAAGGACGTCTACTGTCACGAGCGAAAGTGCCTATCGAAGGGAGATGACAAGTGCGTTTTCGTGATCGACACGGAGGTGCTGTGAGATGACCAGGAAAACCACTGGCATCCCCGGTCTGGACGGGATGCTTCAGGGAGGTTTCCCATTCCCTTCCGCGATCCTTGTCGCAGGCGAGCCAGGGACTGGCAAGACCACCTTGGCCGTCCAGAGCTTGTTCCACGGAGCGAGGGAGGGGGAGAAAGGGCTCTACATAACGGCGATCTCCGAGCCCCAATGGCTAGTCCAGAAGTTCCTTTCCTCTTTCTCGTTCTACAACCAGGAGCTGGTCGAGAAGGGCGTCGTCAACTTCATCGACATCGGTCCCACACTGATGAAGAATCCCAGCGACATGCTCCCCATCATCAAGAAGAAGATCGAACAGTACCAGCCACTGAGGATCGTGATCGACCCCATCACGCCCATGACCGACATGTTGCAGTGGAGGGGCGAGACCAGGGAGTTCATGCATGAGCTGTTCGCCTATCTCAAGGCATTCAACTGCCTCACGCTGGTGACCGCCGAGCTCTGCTACGAGGACATCTCCCACAGCCAGGAATCGTACATGGTCGATGGCGTCGTCATGCTGTCTTACCCGGAGGAGGAGAAGGTCAGACGCAAGTTCCTCGAGGTGCTCAAGATGCGTGGCACGAAGCACACGACCGGACGACAGCTCATCGACATCACGGATGAAGGTCTTGCCGTGCAGGCGGGCCTGAGGTAAGTCCATTCATGAACGGTGAAGAGGAGCCGCCTCTCAAGAGCGGGAGCTCGTACCTGTTCACCTCTAAAGGGGTCGCTCGGGCTTACGAAGTGCTGAAGAAGCTCCTGTCCGAGGGCAGGCGAGGTCTTGTCATAACTCGGACCCACCCGACGAGGGTCCAACAGCTGTACGGCTTGGGCTGCCCCATCATGTGGATAGCGAAGGCATCCAAGACGGCGAGCGGAGTCATCAGCCTCGAGCCCACGAGGCTCATGAAGATCCACAGCACGATCTCGGATTTCATCAAGGCCAATCCTGGCTCGGTCGTCCTTCTCGACGGTCTCGAGTACCTGATAACTGAGAACGGCTTCGGCCCAGTGATGAAGGCGGTCCAGCTCACGAACGAGGAGGTGGCCATGTCTGGTTCATTCCTTCTCGTGCCGGTGGACCCCCGGACGCTGGAGACGCAGCAGATAGGTTTCCTCGAACGCGAGTTCTCCCTTCCAGAAGATTCGAACCTCTACGGTTCGTCGGACCGGCCGAATCCGTACTAGCATCTTTTTCTGGGTGCACTCCTCTCTGGGTCCGGTGGCGGCCATCAACGAGTTGGGTAAGATCCATGTCATCACTGGCCCAGGTAAGGGCAAGACCACTGCGGCCTTCGGGCTGGCGATGAGGGCTTCGGGGCACGGGCTGAGGGTCTGCATAATACAGTTCATGAAGACAGGCGAGACCACGGGCGAGGCCATTGCAGCGAAGCGACTGAAGAACATCGAGGTCGCCCAGTTCGGAACGGGGAAGTTCGTCAATCCCAAGCGCGTGACGAAGGCAGACCAGGCTTGCGCGCGCGAGGCGATGGATTATCTGAAGCGGCGGGTAGAGGGAGGAGGCTGCGACATCCTCATCCTGGACGAGGTGAATGTTGCCGTATCCTTCGGTCTTGTCAGGGCTGAGGAGATCCTGAAGATACTCCGCTCCCGCGATGAGGGCATCGAGGTCGTGTTGACCGGCAGGAACGCCCCCAACGAGTTCATCGAGTGCGCCGATTATGTCTCAACGATAGACAGCAAGAAACATCCTCATTCTGAAGGACTCAACCCGAGAGAAGGCGTCGAGTGGTGAGGCATCACCCGGTCTTCTCTTTCAGGAAGAGCAGGTACCTTGCCTCTTCGGAGGTGAACATCGTGTTCTTCTTCATTCCTTCCAGGTCCCCGTCCCTGAGCATTTTCAGGGCCATGGGCTGGCAGCGGGTCATTCCCAGCACACGTTTGAGGGCGTCCGCTTCGATGTTCGCGCTCCCCAGGAGCCTTTTTGCACTCTCCGGGTCCAAGCCCGATATCTTGAGCTCCTCGACGACCCCCGTATCGACCTGTGGCTTGTGATAGAACCAGTTGTACGCCGGCATCTCCTGTCTCGCGGTCATGATCATCTTGGCCCCGTCCACCATGTCGACCATCGACGAGAAGAGCTCGACGACCTGGTCGTCGACAGAGAAGTAGTCATCAATGACGTAGAGGGCGGTTTCCACCCCCAGGGCATCCACCAGGCTCTCGACGTCCTTGTTCACTTTCTTCCCGAACCCCACCACCTTGGACTGGAGCTCCTCCACAGTCGTCCGCAAGTTCAGGGTGATCCAGAGGACGTCCAGGTCATCCCTCATCTCCACGAACTTCCTTACGAGCGATGTCGCCCCGTATCCTCTGTTGCCGAGGACGACAAAGACGCGCCTGTCAGACTCGACGAACGCTTCCATAGCCTTGAGCTCCGTATCTCTCCCAAGGAACTCCCCGAGTGAAGGGGCTTCGTCGAGGCATCTTAGGGGCGTCCGCCTGTGCTCGTCGATCACCACGATGCCATCGGTCATCTGCGAGATCGCGGCTATCGTTTTGCGTTTTCCCACCAGATCCTCGATCTCCTTTCCCGACATCTTCGTGAGGTTGCCGTCCCGCATGACCGAGAACAGCATCCCCTGAGCGGACCTCCAGAAGTCGTCCGCTTTTCTCATGCCCTCCTGAGTCACTACGTATACGTTCATCCGTCTATCGTGGCCCTTGACCCTTGCGGTGAGTTCTTCGATCAGGCCGTCCTTCATCAGACCCTTGACGGCGCGCGGCACATGAGTCCTAGAAATGCCGACGGCGAAGGCGATCCCCGCCTGCGCGCTCTCGGGCGGGTACTCTTCCGGAGGCGATTCGGTCACGAACCTTGACAAGTGAAGAAGAACCCTGTCGATTACGTTGATTTGTTCGGATTCCAGCATCTGACATTCGGATGCGGCTGCGGCTTATTTAATCGTGCTGGTTTCGCACCTGGCATGCAGATTTTTCGGGATGGTAGTTGGTAATGACCGCAACACGTTTAAATACGCTCCAATTCATGATTCGCATAGTTGCAAGAATATGTTCTCTCCCCCGGAGGACTGAGATTATGAGTTTCGATGCTAGGAAGAAGAAGTCTTGGTCGAATGAAAGCGGTGTTTCCGAGATCATAGGCAACATCCTGATTCTCATGATAACCGTCATCCTGTTCAGCAGCATCATGGCGTTCGTTCAGAACATGCCAATGCCTGAACAGCTGACAAAGGCCACCTTCTCCGCGGATATCACCTTCAATGCCACTGGCGCGAAGGCCAACCTCACGATCACCCACGCCGGCGGAGATACGATGAAGACGGCCCAGACGATGATACTTGTCGAGAAGGACACGATCGCGAGTGGGTGGAACCTGACGAACGACCCCAGCCTGAATAATGCACTTGTCTGGAAGACAGGCATGACATGGTCCAAGCAGCTCACGGGCACATCGTACGCGAGCGTGATAGTCGTCACGGTCGTCGAT
>CALMQK010000189.1 GCA_937872085.1 uncultured euryarchaeote | reverse complement strand
GTTCTTGATTGAAAGGACCGAGATCTGTACGAATGAAAGTAAGACGAAGGCCAATGTGATGAACAACACGCCCATTCTGGACAAGACGCTTTCAAAGCTGTCCATGGAAACCGACGTATAGTAGACGAATAGCCAGATTGCCGCGAGGCCTACCATCGCCAAATCCTCCCAATGTCTCAGTCGAACTGAGTGCTTCGACAAGGCAAAGAACCAGCCCCAAATGACAGGATAGGCCACCATGAGCAATGCTATGACGGCTACCAGGTGGTGCACCAGAGGCATCACCATTAGCGTCGTCATGCACAATATCCTGAACCTAGGCTCGTCCCTACGGATGAATGCGACGAGGACCAGCAAGACGAGGCCAAAACCGAACGCTTCCTTCCATGCGGAGCCTGTGGTGAATACGAATGTGCCCATCATCACTCCCATGAGTGCCGACGCGATTCCTCCTCTAACGTCCCCCGAGATTCTCCGCCCCAAAACGTATATGCCTGCAATGGTCAAGACCGAAACGACAGCAACGAGGACCTGGCCAAACTTGTAAGGGTCGATGCCAAGTGCACTCGACGCGTATGCGATTACAATGTTCATTGCCGGGATAGCTGTGCTGTGCGTGGTGCCGAGGTGACCATCGGGAAGAATGCTCAAATGCCCCGACGCGAGGATGCGCGCTGCGAGGGTACATTCAGTGAGTCCGTCGTTGTTGAAGGGATAGCTGCTAAAGGCGAGCGGCCACAGCCGCGTCATAAACGCAGCAATCACAATGACAGAGAAGGCAACTAGCTCCCATCGCTGCCGTGGGGTTGAGGACGATGAGCCTTTATCCAGCTCGTTCATGCACACTTCCCGATACAGGACATTGTAGATAACCATTGTCCAAAGCGACAGCACACGGAATAGGCAGACTCACCTCTTCCCGACGAATAGGTATGCCCTTGTTAGAATGACTTCTCGGGAGTACCGCAAAAGTCTGTTCTCAATTTCCGGGGTGAGAAGGTCCTCCCCCTCGTATCTGAATCCAGGATCAGCACCCTTCTTGCAATGTTCCGAATCTACCTGCATCACGGCTAATGGAGAGAATGACTCTGACAACACCCTAGTGATCTCTTCAGGCTGCATCTTGTTCAAGAAGGTCCCGGAAAGCTCGAGGTATCGTCCAACTTCCTTGTCCCCGAGAAGATGACCCCAGGGATGCGCCATGGCCAGGTGGTCCCTTACGTGGCCCCCAGAAAGGGCGTAATAATTGTGCCAGAGATGGTAGTT
>CALMQK010000188.1 GCA_937872085.1 uncultured euryarchaeote | reverse complement strand
CTGCTCTTTCTGCCGGTCGAGTCGGATACGACGGTCCAATGATGGAAACCATCCTCGCCGAGACCACCTGGAGCTGAGAGTCGATGGGTGTAGACATTTCAGATCTCATCGAGCCGAAGAAGATCGCGCTCGAAGACCTTACAGGCAGGTCCATCGCCATCGATGCGTTCAACACGTTGTATCAGTTCTTGTCCATGATCAGGCAGAGTGACGGCACACCGCTCATGGACCGGGATGGACGCATCACGTCGCATCTCTCAGGCCTGTACTTCCGGAGCGCCGCGCTCCTCGAGATTGGCTTGAAGCCTGTGTATGTCTTCGATGGCAAGCCTCCCGAGCTCAAGAAAAAGACCATCATGGAAAGGGTATCGGCCAAGATGCAGGCGGAGAAGGAATGGAAGGAGGCCCTTCAGAAGGGGGAGACCAAGAAGGCTTTCTCCCGCGCGACGCGCACCTCGAGGCTGACGGACGAGATGGTCGATGAATCATGCGATCTGCTGGACGCGCTCGGGATACCTTGGGTCAAGGCTCCATCCGAGGGAGAAGCGCAGATCAGCCACATGGCCAAGAAAGGGGATGTCTGGGCGGCAGCTTCGCAGGACTATGATGCGCTGTTGTTCGGGACCCCGACGCTTGTCCGCTACTTGACCTTGGCAGGGAAGAGGCGATTACCTTCGGGGAAGAAGGTAGATGTCACCCCGGAGATCATCGCGCTCAACGAGGTCCTCGGTGCTCTGAAGGTCACGAGGGAGCAGCTGATTGACATGGCGATACTCATAGGTACGGACTTCAACGACGGCGTCAGAGGCATAGGACCGAAGAAGTCCCTCGACCTCCTCCGCAGATTCGGCAGCCTCGAGTCGATGAAGGGAGCGGTGGCCGTGCCCGAAGAGTACGCTGAGGTCCGGAAGATATTCCTCGAGCCCGAAATCACCGATGCGTACTCGGTCAAATGGGCTAGAGTCGACCCCGAGCATGTGAGAAGGATAATGTGCGACAGACACAGCTTCTCCGTCGACCGGATCGATGCAGTCCTCGGAAGGCTCGCTGCGACAAACAAGGTGCGAACACAGGTCAGCCTAGACTCGTGGTAGCGTGGTTTTTCGCTGCCTCGACGACCCGTCCAGATGGGCGGAGCGGACGGACCGCTCTGATTCTCTGGACACTATGTTTTTAATACCTCCCATCAATATGGCCTAAGGTAGATTCATTATGCGCCAAGTGGACGAGAACTACTCCCCCATCCAGCTTGAGAAAGACGTCAAGGCTCTGTGGGAGAGCTCTCGGATCTACGACAAGGTCAAGAAGGCTGCGGAATCGGGCAGGAGCTACTACTTCCTAGACGGCCCGCCTTACACGACCGGTTCGATACACATCGGTACCGCATGGAACAAGGTGCTCAAGGACACCATGATCAGGTACCGGAGGATGCAGGGCTTCAACGTCCGTGACCAGCCTGGGTTCGACATGCATGGATTGCCCATCGAGGTCAAGGTCGAACAGTCCCTTGGGATCAAGAGCAAGAAGGAGATCGAGACCCAGGGGATCGACAAGTTCGTCTCGACATGCAAGGAGTTCGCTCTCAAGTTCAAGGCCAAGATGACCGACGAGTTCAAGATGCTGGGGGTCTGGATGGACTGGGACAACCCCTATCTGACGGTGGACCCCAAGTACATGGCCTCCGTCTGGTGGACGCTCAAACAGGCCTATGACAAGAATCTGCTCACCATGGACGTCAGGGTGTTGCCGTGGTGTCCGAGGTGCGAGACCGCGCTGGCGGAGGCGGAGATAGAGTACTGGGACGAGACGGACCCATCGATATACGTCAAGTTCGCGGTCGTGGGAGAAGCCAACACATATCTGCTTGTGTGGACCACCACGCCATGGACCATCCCTGGCAACTTGGCTGCGGCGGTACACCCCGAGCTGACCTACGTGGTCGTCAGGGCTAAGAGAGGCATGCTCGAGGAGACGCTCATCCTGCTCCAGGACAAGCTGGAGGAGCTCAAGAAAGTGGCCGGGATCGAGGATGCCCAGATACTGGAGACGGCGAAGGGCTCCGAGCTTGTCGGGATGCGCTACAAGCATCCACTCACCGACCTCGTCCCGTATCAACAGCAGGTCACGGGGAAGCATGTCCATACGGTCCTGCAATCGACGGAAGTGGCGGCTGAGAACACGGGCATAGTCCATATCGCGCCCGGTCACGGACCAGAGGATTTCGAGATCGGGAAGAAACACGACCTCAAGCCCTTCTCGCCCGTGGACGAGTCAGGGAACTACACCGCTGAGGCCGGCGAGCACTACGCTGGCAAGAACGTGCGCGACGCGAACCCTCTGGTCATGTCCGACCTCGTCGAGAGAGGAGCGATGTTCCACGAAGGGACGGTCACGCACAGATACGGCCATTGCTGGAGATGCAAGAAGCCGGTCATCTACAGGATCACGGACCAATGGTTCCTGAAGGTCACCGAGTTCAAGGACAAGCTCAATGCTGCAAACGATGCCGTGAAATGGTATCCCGACTGGGCCGGCGCGAGCAGGGAGAAGGACTGGATCACCAACGCGAGGGACTGGTGCATCAGCAGGCAGAGGTACTGGGGAACACCGCTGCCCATATGGCGCTGCGAGTGCGGCAATGTCAGACTTGTGTCGTCATTGGAGGAACTGAAGTCGGCCAAGGGTTATGTCGAAGGCATGGACGTTCACCGACCCTGGATCGACAGACTTACGTTCGAGTGCGACAAATGCCACAAGACCATGCCCCGGGTCCCGGACGTCCTCGATGTCTGGTTCGATGCGGGAGTATGCTCGTGGGCGTCTCTGGGATACCCCGCGAACCAGGATGACTTCAATAGGTGGTGGCCAGGTGAGTGGATCACAGAAGCGCACGACCAGACGAGAGGATGGTTCTACTCGCAGCTCGTGACGGGCATCCTGGCCTTCGGCAAGTCACCCTACAAATCAGTTCTCATGCATGGTTGGGCCTTGACGCAGTCTGGGGAGGCGATGTCAAAGAGCGAGGGCACCGCGATAGACCCCGTTGGAGTCATCAACACCCTGGGCGCGGACTCGCTGCGCCTTTATCTCCTGAAGGCGAACGCTCCCTGGGAGGACATGGCGTTCCAGCAGGAAGGCGTGAAGGCCGCGAACCGCACGCTGAACATACTGTGGAACGTCTACAAGTTCGCCACGCTGTACATGTCAATAGACAAGTTCGATCCATCCATCACTAAACTGGAGTCCATCAGGGACGACCTGCGCGCAGATGACAGGTGGTTGCTCTCTCGCATCGAGTCCATGAAGAAGAACGTGACCGACGCGATGGAGGTCTACGAGCTCCACAAGGCGACCAGGGCGATAGAGGACTTCATCGTGGAGGACCTGTCGCGTTGGTACGTCAAGCTCGTGAGGGACAGGCTCTGGAAGGAGGAGGACGACAAGGACAAGCGCGCAGCGTTCAAGGTCCTCCACGAGGCGCTGTCCACATCGATATCGCTCCTCGCGCCCATCACCCCGCACATCTCAGAGGCGATACATGCCAACCTGACTGGAAAGCCCGAGAGCGTGCACATGCTGTCTTGGCCAGCCCAGGACACCAAATGGGTGGACGAGAAGCTCGAAGAGGGCATGAAGCTCGTGAGGGAGATATCCGAGCTCATCGCGCGCATCAGGCAGGAGTCTAACATCAACCTTCGATGGCCAGTCAAGAGGATAGTGGTGAAGGCACAGTCAGACGAGGTCATCGAACAGATCCTAGGGCTGAAGGACGCCCTGCTGACCCAGAACAACCTCAAGGACCTCGATGTCGTCCCAGTGGGAGATGAGTGGGAGGAGATGATCCTCAGCGTCGTCCCGAACCCGAACGCCATCGGAAAGGTCTACAGGCAGTGGTCGAGCAAGATCGCGGTCCTGCTCAAGAACAGGCCGGCGAAGACGATCAAAGCCGGGATAGACAAGGGAGAGTACTCGCTGGGGATCGAGGGGCAGCTGGTCAAGATCCTCCCCAACATGGTCTCGTTCTCATCCACGCTTCCACCAGATGTGGTCGGAGCCGATTTCAGCAAGGGGTCCATCTACATCGACCTCGAGCAGACACCGGCCTTGGAATCAGAGGGCTTCTCGAGGGAGATCATCAGAAGGATCCAGCAGATGAGGAAGGACATGGGCCTCAATGTCGAGGAGTTCGTCCGAGTCGAGATACAATGCAGTCGCAGGGTCGAGAACTTCCTTGAGACATGGAAGGACAAGATCGCGAAGGAGACCCGCGCCAGACGGTTCGAGATCGCCGAGCAGCCGCGCGGGGACTACATCGTTGAGTGGAACATCGAGACCGAGTCGCTCGTGATAGGTGTGGCATCGATGAAGGTCAAGGCGGGCCTGGACGACCTCCTGAAGGTCCCGGGAATGACCCAGGACAAGGCCCAGAAGCTATACGACCACGGACACACCTCGCTCGCCTCGATGAAGGACCTCCCTGACGAGGACATAGCGTTGGTCGAGGGAATCACGAAGCTCGATGCACGGAGGGTCTACGATTACATCCACAAGGACGACGTGAAGGCCCCTGCACCGCCTCTGGTCACCGCTCAGCCGATGCAGGTACAGGCTCCTGCTCAGGTCCCGGCGGGGCCAGCTCCGCAATCATCCGAAGTCGTCCAGGCAATTGCTCCTGAGCCCGCTCCGCCCCAGGCGCCTCAGAGATCCTTCATGGAGATGCTCATGGAGGTCCCAGGCTTGGACCAGAAGGCCGCGGAGGCGCTCTATGACGCCGGCTTCACATCACCCCAGACGCTCAAGACCGCCTCCCCGATGGACCTGACGAAGGCCAAGGGCATCTCGGAAGGCATGGCCAACAAGATCATCGAGCAGTTCATCGACTGGCGGGAACCTACCGCGCCCGCGACCAGGCCAGTGAAGGCGGAGGTCAAGGCGGCACCGACGGTCACGGACCTAGAAAGGTCGTTCTCATACCTCGTCGAGGAGGACAAGCCGGAGGCGTCCTACACGCTCTTCATCACCGCGATGAAGAAGGGCATGAAGGGATACTGCGTGACGAGGAACTATCCTGCGAAGATACGAAGCAAGTTCGACCTCAAGGAGACGCCCGTGGTCTGGCTCTCGAACGTCGGCCGGGAGAACACCATCCGTCCGAAGGACCTGGAGAAGCTCAGCCTCGCGCTAGAGCAGTTCCTCGCACAGCCGGGCGGCGGGATAGTGCTCCTGGACGGGCTCGAGTACCTCATCACGAACAACAACTTCATCACGGTCCTGCGACTGATACAGTCCCTGAGGGACCAGGTCGCGATCAACCAATCGATCCTCCTGATGGCGGTCAACAGATCCACCCTCGAGAGCCACCAACTCAACCTGCTCGAGAGGGAAGTCGACTACACGATCACTGGCTGATCTTATCTCCGACCGAGCAGCGCGGAGACCACTTGCTGAAGGCCCGGGACCGTCTGGTACTTGGCCACATCCTCGGGCGCCACCCACTCGAACTTCTTGTGTTCCCAGTCTGTCCGTATGTCCGGGTCCCTGACCTCGAACAGGAAGGGGTGGACGCACCACACGACCTCGCCGTCCCTGAACCTCTGGGGTTCTGCGTGCTTGAGCAACCTGAGCTTGTTGGACCCGATCTCCTCCTCCATCTCCCTCAGCACTGCTTCCTCGTCCGTCTCGCCATGCTCGACGAACCCCGACACACCGGCCCACTGCCCCTTGAAGGACCCGACGCGTTCGCTTCTCTGCAGGAGCAGTATCTTCGAACGGTCCTTGAGTATGGAGGTCACCACGTGCTTCTCGGGCACATCGACGATCTCGACGCTTGCATCATCGGCGTCCACCACGAGTCGATCCCCCGTCCTGAGCAGGTTCACATCGATCCCGTCCACCATCGGGATGTCGGCGATTATGGCGCCTGTGGCGACAATGGGTTCAGCCGAGCTATTGATTATCGCAGCCGGGGCCAGATCGTTGAGCCGCAGTTGGTACATGGCGTACGATCCGACCGTGCTGCCCTTCCCGAACGGGAAGCAGAGGACCTTGTGCGAGACGGACATGCCCTTGGCGTCGCTGTCACCGTCCAGTATCTTGCCCGTCGAAGTGTCCACTCCCCCGAGGAACGACAGCGGAGATGAGCACACGACCGCCTCTGCAGAAGCATGTCCCCCTCTTATCTTCCGGCCAGAGATTATCGTGAGATCGCCCCCAGCAACGCAGCCGTCGATCGGAAGCTGGCGCGCTGTCTCCCCAGAGTGGGCAGATAGACCATCGCCTTGCCCGAATCGGAGGCCGTGCTCTTGTAGAGCTTCTCGATCGGCGCCACGACCATGCACGTGTCGCACAGGACCTTGCCGAACTTCTTCAGCACTTTGACCTCGTTAGGACAGCTGGCGTAGACCTTCCTCGATGTGCAGAACCAGACATCCGGGCCCGAGCGCGGCTTCCGCCCCTTCAGCTGGCGTGCCATCCTCTTGATCTCCGCGACCGAACAGTGCGGACAGCCTATCGCGACGAGGTCCCAGTCCTCCTGTCCCTTGAGAGAATCCTCAGCTGCCGTGAGCTCTGATGTAGGGAGCGAGATGCATTCCTCGATCTCGGAAGTGTCCGTCCTTGCCCGACCCTTGCCCTCGGAGTATGTGTACATCGATACTGCCCCGGTAGCAGCCATCGCGGCCCCGAAGGATTTGTGTTCATCCGCCGTCAAGTCGAGGCCTTTGATGAAAGGTATCCGCCTCCCAGCGGTCTTCCCGACGACGTATCCCGCCAGGGGGACGAGTCCGTCAGGTATCTCACCTATGTCTATCTGCAGCCGAGGCTTCCTATTCTCCTCGAGGTGAAGCCCGTACTCGGGCGTCTTCCCGATGATCGCGGCTGCCAGGGCGGATGGTCCGCCTTCTCTGTTTGTCTTTGCCTTCAGGTACGAATTGGCGAAGACCGTCGCCGACGACTCCGCCCATGCGAGGTGTTGTCCTGCTATCGGCCGGTTGCCGGCGAGGTACGGCGTGCACGAATACAGCGGCTCAAGGCCAAGGGACCTGTACGCCGAGACGATCCTAGCCTGCTTGGAGTAGAACTCTGGATCGACCCCCATCGACCGCCATCTGCGCAGATCGAGCCCGAGCGGGTTCAGGGACGCGCGGACCGAGACCCTGACCTCCGAGGAGAAGTCTTCGAGGAACTTGATGCCCGCATCACCTATCGTCTTGAAAGAAGCGCCTGATACCTGTGCTGATGCGATCGGGATCAGCCGCTTGGCGCCGTATATCTCCCCGAGAGCGACGAGGATCTCGATTGCCTTCCTCTTGCCGTGACCCTCTTCTCCCTTGAGGATGCGCTCCTCCTGAGGGGTTAGATGCATCGTCCGTGGATTGCTGGTCCGTGTATAATAGAGTGATGGGGAGGTTCTGCAAAGAGTCGGGTAGTGGGCCCATCATGGCGGCACCACGGCCTCCTCACTCATTCCGTTCGGCTCAGATCGTGCGGCCATCGCTGGCTCGTAGAGGATCATCATCGCGTCATGCCGGAATGCGCCGGGGTCGAACCATAGACCCCCTGCCAGCCCCTTCGAGCTGGCTGTCTGCAGCAGGTTGATGCTGGCGTTGATGTGCCTGTCCATCCGCCAGCCGCACTCGCATGCGAACTCTGACCAGGTGCCCATTCGGGAATGTTGCACGCTCCCACACATCGGGCACTTCTTGCTGCTATACCTTGGGTCGACTTTGATGATCGGAATCCCCTTATCCTCCGCTTTGTACTCGATGAGCCGGTGGAGCTCTCTCCGTGGCCACGTGGAGAGGCGTCGATTCAAGTCCTTGCTTTTCTTGTGTCTGATCCCCGTCAGGTCCTCAAGCACGATTGCGGATTCTTGGCTCTTGGCGAACGATAGGATGGTATTGGCCACTTGGTGCAGCCTGTACTCTATCCTGTGATGCTCGCGCTGGCCTTCCCGCTTGCATAATGTTCTCGCGGTCCGCCTGTCGTTTGCCTTCTTCTTTTGGAGCCTCTTGCGTCGGTCATGATGCCGCTGCTGGATGATGGCGACATCGGGGAACTCGGCCCTGACGGCGGTGCTGGACCCCTCTCTTAGGAACACCCCGTCAAGGCTCCTTTCGTTCGTATCGAGACTCAGCACGGACTTGGGGGCATAGGGCTTCGGTGGAGTTCTTCTGAAAGCTATGATCACTCTGTCGGGCAGGAGCGTGAGCGAGCCAAGTGACCAAGCCTCATCATCCAGATAGCGCCGATGATAATGGCTAACGACGAGCTTGAGCTTGACATGTAGGCCCGCCCTGACCGGGAGGTCGACGATTCCCTCTTTCCGGTCGAGCTTGTACGCCTGGTTCTCCGCCCTCATCATCAGTCGCCTCAGGTATGGCGGGCGCATGGCCAGCCCAGCCCTCATTCGTCTTCGATGGTTCTTGAGGATGCCCGCGGCCACCGCAATAGCGGATGCATGATGGTTCGAATAGAGGCCCGGAAGCTCTCTCCGAGAGTCCTTGTATGCCAACTTGCACAAGGCGTTTCTTGAGGTCACGCCTGTCCGGAGTCCTGTCCTGATCGCGCCGTTCGTGGCGAGCCTGAAATCCTCCATCAGGAACCTGGCCTCGGAGGGGGGTTGGCTATCGAAGTAGAAGACGGTGGATCGGACGGACATCCTCCGAATCAGCGTGGGCCTGGTATTTGACTTCATGGACTACATGCAGGACCCGATGATGTTGATGAGCCGCGTGGGATAAAGAGCGGGCCTGTCGGGACTTTCGGGGACGCCACAAGACATCCCATTCGAACCCGAGTTTGAGGCTATCTCCAGCGCCTTGAGGGCGTTCCGGAGGCCTCAGTGATATCCAAGCTACACTACAGACCCGGCGCTCGAAGAGTCGAGTGCATATATCTATCTTGGCGCCGGCACGCAGGTCAGGCAGTCAGGCCTATCAGCACAAGGCCGATCACGACCACGGCAAGGGCGATCAAGTTGTACCTGTTCAGTTTCTCGCGCAGGAATGCCACTGCCATGACCACCGTCACGAGCGGGTACGCGCTCGATATCGGCACGACGAGGGATGCGGAACCTCCTTGCAGCGCGTTGGTGTAGGCGAAGGTCCCCGTCGTGTTGATCGCAAGCGCCAGCGCGCAGAGGATCCAGGCGGTCCTCGTCGGATTAGCTCCTTCAAGTCCTCCGATACCCTTCGGACGAACCTTCCTGAAGAAAACGAAAAGGACCGGGGCCAGCATAGAGGACATCACGTAGAACCCGAACAAATTCCCAGAGTGGACGCGATCCACAGCAATCTTGGATGTCAGGCTCCAGATGCCCCAGAACCCGAACGCGAGGAACGCGAACACGAGAGAACGCCTGTTCGTGGCGTGCTTCGATTCCGGCGATGGCTCGTAAGACAGGGCTATCACGCCAGCGATGATTCCCAATACCCCCAAGGCCTGCGCGAGCGTCAGAATCTCGTCAAGGAGGAGCAAAGCCCCGATCACCGTCAGCACCGGATACGCAGCGGATATTGTCCCTGCGATGGCCACCTGCCCTTCCATGATGGACTCGAAGAAGCAGAGGTAGCCTACAACTCCGACCGCGCACGAGAAGAGCGCAAGCAGCCAGGTAGACAATGAGATCGCGACATTCTCGCGCCATATCAGAAAGGCGGCGGCGTATAGTGGGCCTTCGACGAGTGCGATCAATATCGCAACCCTGCCGACTCCCAACCTAGGGGTGCTGAGCTTGGCTAGGACGCCTGCAGCTCCCCAGAAGAGGACCACTACCGAAGAGAGTATGAACCACAGTTCGATGAGACTCGCCCCCGAAGATGTTCGGATGATGTCATTTGGCGGGAACGCGCACTTCGTCTTGAATCTTCCGGGTCGGCCAGGCACTGAGTCGCGAACACGCGCAAGCCCTTTGTCAGGACCAACGGGGGGAGCCAGGAAGGGTCCGTGTTCCCGGTGCGGAACACGACTGGCCTGGCTCCCACGGAACGTTATAAATACGCTGAATGGCGTTCGGAGACGCCAGAAATGGGAAACATGCGGCACGGGAGGAATATGTTCATCCGTTCTCCGCGCTGTTTCGAGTTCAGAAGGGGAAGAAAAGATGGAAGATTCTGCAAAAGCGACAGAAAGTGAGATCATTCAGCCTTCGGGCACGCCTGCACGCCCGAAGAGCAAGATGATGATAGCAATAGTGGTCGTCTTGGTCCTAGTCATAGCGGCAGTTGCAGGAGCGTGGGCTGCGGGACTACTGGGCGGAAAAGAAGAAGGAGAGAAAGTGCTAGTCATCGCTATGAGCTCCGACGTCGAGAAGATGGATCCCGCGAAGACTAGTGCTATGTACGGTCCTCCAGGGATGATCTACGAGACCCTCATAACGAGGGACCTGACAGGAGCTTTCAGACCTGGCCTAGCCGAGTGGTGGAACTTGAACACGACGAACCCGGACCACCCGACATTCGAGATCCGGCTGCAGCAGGGAGTCAAGTTCCACGACAACACACCGTTCGACTCGTATGCAGTCAAGAGGATCATCAACTACTATTCTCACGAGGACAGCTGGGTCCAGTATGAGTTTTGGGCGATATACGGATGCGAAAACAAGACCGGCTGGCCCGACGCTGGAATGTGGGCCAAGGACGCCTATAACCTGGTCTTTAACCTGACTTGGGCGGACGTGGCGCTCCAATTCAACCTATCGCACCTGTACGGGTCAATGATGGGACCTGACGCGCTGGAGTCTGACGGCCTCGAGTTCTACGGCACGGTTGGACACAAGGTCATAGGCACCGGACCGTTCATGCTTCAGGAATGGATCCCGGGAGACCACATCACGCTAGTGAAGAACAAGAACTATTCGTGGGGTGCACCTTGGTTCGAGAACAGGGGTGCCGCAAAGATAGACAAGGTGATCTACAGGATCATAACCGACCAGACCGCAAGGTTCGCGGGGTTCGAGAGTGGTGACATCGATGTCCTTCAGCAGGTGCCACCGAACAAGGTTCCGACGTATCAGGCCAACCCTGACAAGTACACTATCATCACGGGCCGCGGACAGGGAACCTACCACGTGGAGTTCAACTGCAACAAGACTCCATTCACCAACTCGTCTCTGAGAACGGCTTTCGGCTACGCGATAAACAGAACGCAGATACTCGACACGGTCTGGTACGGCATCGGCGAGGAGGGTGTGAACTACCTCTCCCCGATCGAGCCTGAATCCAGGAATGTGCCCGCGATGTACAACTACAGCTACGATGTGACCAAAGCCATTGCGCTCTTCGAGGCGGGCAACTATAAGAACAACGACTCGGACGTCTGGCTCGAGAACCTGACCACGAACGAGGAACTGACTTTGCACTTGCTGACCACGACCAAAGGCGAGGACATCGCCATGTCGCAGATACTGCAGACGCAGTTCCAGGCCGTTGGGGTACACGTGGAGTTGACCACATACACCGAGACCATTCTCAGAGACAAGGCTGCGGCCGGCGAGCAGGAGGCCATATTGTTCTGGTACTCATGGCCGCGGGCAGAGATCTTGGACTGGCACTTCGGCACATGGGCAGCGGGCGGTTCGAACACTGGATGGTACATGGACTCCGTCTTCGACGACTATGTCACCAACTGGACCTACGCGACGACCGAGAAGCAGTTCTCGGACAACGCGACCGCAGGGCACATCCGGTTGCTAACCAAGGGAGCGTGGGCTCCAATCCTGTTCTGGTACCAAATCTTCGCCGTCCACAATTATGTGACCGGGTGGACCGTCAACCCTCTGGGGCAGGAGCAGGTTATCAACATTGTCGATGTTGACATCCACAAGTAACGCAAAACCTAGAAAACCCTTTACCGTTTCATTACCCACACCACAGAAACCAACGGCAACGACGGAGCAGACAGTGCAATGTCTAGGTGGCATTCTGAGCTCGACGGAGGGAGGAGGAATTGGCGGATCTAGTCTCCTACATCATAAAGAAACTCTTACTGGCCGTCCCCGTGATACTACTCGCCACGTTCATCGTTTTCCTACTGCTCTACCTAACACCTGGAGACCCCGCCTTGGCCCTTGTCCCCCCTCGCGCCACTGTCCAGGACATTCAGGACATAAGGGAGAAGTATGGCTTCGATGAACCTTTCATCGTACAGTACGGACTATTCCTTTGGCGGCTTCTGCACGGAGATCTGGGCACTTCAGTCGCCACAGCCACTCTAAACGCAGACGTAGGAACCATCATCCTCCAGAGGCTCCCGAGAACCCTTGAGCTCATGGCAATCGGCCTGACCATCTCGTACAGCATCGGCATACCTCTCGGCGTCATC
>CALMQK010000187.1 GCA_937872085.1 uncultured euryarchaeote | reverse complement strand
CGTCAAGGTCAAGGAAGTGGACGCGGGGGACCATACTTGGTTCATCGGCGAGATCGTGGCGCGAGAAGGGCCGAATCGTACAAGGTAGCGGACATGATGCTGTACTGGGGCGAGTACAGGGTTATCGGAGAGCTCGTCAAGTAGGTGATGCGATTGGAAGTCAAGAAGGCCATTGAGTCAAGGCGCAGCATTAGGAAATACAAGAAGAAGGAGATACCTGGGACGGTCATGGAGGATCTCCTGGATGCTGCTCGGAAGGCGCCGTCCTCAAGCAACAAGCAGGCATGGAAGATCATCGTCGTGACGGATGAGGAGATGCGGAGGAGGCTCGTGTCCGTTTCGGGCAACCAGAGTTTTGTGGGGGACTGCTCTGCCTATTTGGTCGGCGTGTCGGAACCCAAGGTCGGGTACTCTCCGGTCGACATCACCATCGCGCTCGACCACCTGTCCTTGCGCGCAGTCGAATTAGGTCTGGGAACCTGCTGGATCGGAGACTGCGAGCCGATGCGCGTCAAGGAGATCATCGGAGTGCCTGTCGACCACGACGTCCCTGTCTGCATGACCCTCGGATACCCAAGCACGGTCCCAGCCGCCCGGAAGAGGAAGGACGCCTCGGTGCTGTTCCGTAAGGATCTCTGGGGACGGAAGTGGGAGTAGAATCTGACCGGCCTTTGCGAAGGGTCAATGAATCGCGCACCGGTTGTCGACAGGGGATATCATGAAGTGTCCGAGCTGTGGGTACGAGACTCCTGAGGGGCATGCTGGCTTGGGAATTTATAAATCCCCCTAAGGCAGTTGCCGTGAGGCTGGTCCAAATGCCAGCACTTTGCGCCGGAGGGCCGAGGTTTGTACATATTCAACACGTGCTCCAGAGACTGCTACGACACATGTTCTGTCGTCACCCGGGTCCGAAACGGCAGGCTGCATTCCATAGAGGCGAACGGGAAGCAGCCGTTCACGCAGGGATTCCTCTGCCCAAAGGGACAGAACCTTTCGCAGTACGTCTACTCGAAGCAGAGGGTGCTGTATCCCCTCAAGCGTGATGGGCCCAAGGGTAAGGCGAAGTTCAAGAGGATCTCGTGGGAAGAGGCTTTGAATGAGATAGCCGAGGAGATCGGGACGCGATCCGCCGCCTATGGCACGGATTCCATTCTCCAGTACGACTACGCGGGCACGATGGGGCTCATCCAGAGGAACTTCCCCAGCCGGTTCTTCAACGCGATCGGGGCCTCTCGGGCGACCCACACCATATGCTCTCGTGCGGGGGACAAGGCACTCGAGATAGTCTGGGGTTCCAGCCTCGGGATGCTGCCGGAGGAGATAGAGAAGTGCAGGCTGATCGTGGTCTGGGGGATGAACCCCGCCTGGAGCAGCCCGCACGGGTTCGAGCTCCTGAGACGGGCACAGAAGCGCGGGGCCAAGATATACGTCATCGACCCCATCCGGACGGCCACCGCTGAGATCGGGGTGCACCTCCAGATCAAGCCAACGACCGATGCCGCGATGGCGTTGGGCTGCATCAATCACATAATCGATAACAGGCTCTATCCAGAGGAATTCATCAAGCGCAATACTACCGGCTTCGATCGACTCGTCGAGATATCAAGGAAGTTCGATCTCAACGAGATGGCCAAGGTCACTGGACTGAAGACAAGGGAGATGGAGGATTTCATAGCCGATTATGTCTCCCTGAGGCCAAACTGCATCATGATGGGCTACGGGATGCAGAGGCAGAGGAACGGCGGAGAGATGATCCGTGCGATTTGCTCTCTTCCTGCACTGATAGGTGAGAACCGGGGTTTCTTCTATTCGACGGACCTGGACGATTTCGACATGGGCTATCTCGAGGGCGCCAGCCTGACATCGAGGAAGAAGGTCTACTACAACATGGTCGACTTGGGCCGTTCCCTCGAGACTGGAAAGATCAAGATGATGTTCGTGTACAATTCCAACCCGCTGGCGACGTTGCCCAATCAGACCCTGTTGAGGAAAGGCTTCTCGAGGGACGATGTCTTCACGGTGGTTCACGACCTGTTCATGACCGACACGGCAGACTACGCGGACATCGTCCTGCCCGCGACCAGTTTCTTCGAACACTTCGACATCAATTCGGGCTATTTCCACCAGTACCTCTCGATCAACGAGAAAGCGATAGAACCGTTGGGCGAGGCAAAGTGCAACAGCGACCTGTTCAGGGCGCTGGCTGCCACCATGAAGCTGACATCGAATGAGCTCTACGAGGACGACGAGAAGGTTGCCAAGACGCTCATCTCCAAGAGCAAGTCCCTCGAGGGGAAGTTCGAGGATCTGAAGAAGAAGGGTTTCGTGAAGTTCAAGATACCTAGCAGATCGGTCTATGCGACCCCGACGAGGAAGATCGAGTTCTTCTCCGCGAAGGCGGCATCGGAGGGCCTGGGGGGCATGCCATCCCATGTCGAGGTGCTCAGGAAGCTCCCGTACCAGCTGATATCTCCTGTTCATAGATACCTAGTCCGCTCACAATACCATCCCCTGAGGACCGAGCTGAGACCGATCGTCTATGTCAACAAGAAGGA
>CALMQK010000186.1 GCA_937872085.1 uncultured euryarchaeote | reverse complement strand
GTAGGGATTTCTCCATCGAACGGTCCGTGGGAAAACTCATCTCCATCGGTCAGTATTTTCACTATGCCGGCTGGTTCTTGAAGGCGAAGTTCGGGATCAAGAAGCCCCTAGTCAACACGATGATCATCGGCTACAAGTGCGACCTCAGGTGCAAGCATTGCAGCATCTCCGCGCACATTGATGACATACCTGGCCCTCATGCGATGTCCTTCGACCTTGCCGTCAAGAAGATGACAGAGTACTTCGAGAAAGGCGCAAGGATACTGTTCTTCGAGGGTGGAGAACCGACCCTCTGGAAGGATGGCGACAAGGACCTGAGGGACCTCATCAAGGCGGGGAAATCCATCGGGTACTTCGTCACCGGCTACACCACGCACGGCACCAATGTGATCTTCGAGGAGAGCGATGTCGTGTCGGTCAGCCTAGACGGGACGCGAGATGTCCACGATTCCATCCGAGGCGCGGGCGTCTTCGACATGCTGATGGCGAACCTGGAGAAGACCACCCACCCGAACATCTTCGCCAACATGGTCGTGATGAAGCCGAATCTAGACGATGTCAGGGCATGCGTGGAGCTGGTCGCCAAGACCCCTCGGATCAAGGGCATCATGTTGAACTTCATAACGCCCCCACCGTACGAACTGGCGCTCACACTTGATGAGAAGAGGGCTGTCGTGGACCTCGCCGTGAAGCTCAAGAAGGAAGGACATCCCGTTTTGAACACCAATAGGGCCTTGAAAGAACTCCTCGAGGAGGATTACAGCACGAAGTGCCCCTACTGGGTCTCGGCGTTCGTCCTTCCTGATGGCTCGGAATACACGGGGTGCCCGATGAAAGGGACCGAATCATGCAAGAAGTGCGGGTTCGACGCCGTGAGGGAGTACCGGTTGATCACCCGGGGCAATGTCGAGACCATCACAGGTATGTCAAAACGGTTTGCGTTGACAAAGCCAGAATGACGAGAATCTCGGTCCCGATAGCCACCTTCAGGGTCTCGAACACGGGTCTGACGAACCTGAACCTGTCCTGCTTGTCCCCGAGGAACTTGACGATCTTGAATGCTGAAACCAGCGTCAGGAAGAGCATCAAGTAGGTCAAGTCGAAAAGCAAGAGCGAACCGACGACGACATAGAATGCGACAAGGACGTAGGATTCTAGTCTGACCGCCCCTTCCAGGCCGAGGAGGACGCAGAGGTCCTTCTCCTTCGCCGCCACATGCGCCTGGTAGCCAGTCATCTCGTCCACCAATCGCATCATGAAGACGGATATTCCCACGACCAGGGATATCATCAGCATCTCCACGTCGAACACCGGGTGGACGATGAAGTAGGAGAAGAACGACATGCAGGTGAAGGATGCGAGGACATCCAGCTCCCCCAGCCCCCGGGCGCCCAAGTTCAGCGGGGGGGCCGTGTAGAAGTAGCTCAGGAAGAGCGCGATGAGCCCCAGCGGTATGACGATCCATCCTCCGAGGAGTATTATAGGCAAGCCAATCCCGACGGCCACCGCCGCCAGTATCGCGAGGATGATCTTGCCGGTCCTCTCGGAAAGGTAGCCTATGTCGAAGGAGTTGCCCTCCCAGTAGACCTTGTTCCCCATGATCTTCCATGCAGCTTCCCTGAACTCGGGGTCATCGTTGGAGAACCGTGATTTGTCGGCTCCGCTCTTGTGGTCGAAGTAGTCGTTCGAGAGGTTTGCGAAAAGGGACAGGACGAAGACATCAGAGACGATCAGGATGCCGAGCAGTAGGTGGTCGGATTTCGTGAGCCCAAATGCGACCCCGGTCAGGGACGCGAGCACGAAAGGCAGGGTGTAGCTGATCCTGAGCACGGTCTTCGCCTTTCTGAGGATCGGCATGTCCGACGCCTTTGCCGGTTGACCAGGACCTTGCGACATTGGGTGACCCGTCCGCAAAGGTTCTCACGGTATAAGCATTTCTGGCGACACAGCAAGGGTTAATACTCCGCCGATTGTTCTCAAGCCGATGAAGATCTGTGTCATCGGGGCGGGTTATGTCGGCCTCGCAACT
>CALMQK010000185.1 GCA_937872085.1 uncultured euryarchaeote | reverse complement strand
GGCCAAGGCGAGCCGGCACGCCGTCCACAACAGCAGCTTTCTAGTAAGACGCGCCCCTCATGAAGTTTTCGACTACCCTCAGTGGCGACCACCAGGCAGTCGAATGCCCGTTCATCATTCTCATGTTCTTAGGTTCGACCTTCTCAACTTCCACGCTTCCAACCCCGTGGCACGTTGGACATTCCCTTACTGCTGTGCCCCGGCATTTTCTGCACGCAACTACCAGCTTTGGGCATTCCATATTCACCCTCCCTTATTCGTCGCCATCCTTCAACGCCACAGCTTCCGGCCAGGTCGTGCCGCAGAGCACGCGCAGGTCCACGCCGAGCGCCTTGCTGATGCGCACGGCTGTCCACAGCGTCGGCATCTTGTAGCCGCGTTCCCAATGCGCCACTTGGGAATCGTCGCAGCGCATGATCTTCGCGAGATCCTTCTGCGATAGATTCTTCAGGTGCCGCGACTCGCGCATCCTGCGAGCGAAGCGCGCCCGGAATGCCTCTTCGTTCGTCATTGTACCTCCCCACCTGTCAGCATCGTCACCCGCTTGCCGTCGCCGAGGCCAATGAGGATCTGGCCCGTCGACTTGCTGGCGAGGGCGATCTTCTTCAGGTCGACCAGCAGCTTGATGTGCTCGTCGAGAGCGTCGATGCCATCGAACGCGAGTGCATCCTGTTGGAATAGTCGTGCTACTTTCATACCGTTTCCCTCCATAGATCGCACCACGCAGCCTTCTCGCTATCAATCCAAAGCAGGTTTGCTTCGTAGTAGTTGTCCACATCCTCTACCCACGCAGGTATCGGAGCTTGGCACGCTCCCCGCCTATCATCGTAATCGCAACGATGCCAGTTCTGGCAATTGCCGCACACTCTTTCCGATTCGGCTACCATTCGCTTACCCACCTCTCCAGCGCCTTCGCCAGCATCTTGCCCCTCACCTCGCCCATCACCTTCCCATCGCTCACCTTGATCGCGGTGGGCACACTTTGTACGTGGTACAGAGCAGCCCGTTTCGGGTCGCTCTGTGCGTTGACCTCAAAGATGTTCACCGCGTGCTTCGCACACGCAAACCCAAGGAGCTTCCTCGCTCCCTCGCAGTACGGGCAGTCGTTGCCAACGAACAGCACGATGCAACGGCCGCGAGTTGGGATCGTCGTCGGCGTGCGGGTCATAGGAGCCCCCCAATCAGCGCACCCAGAACGAACCAGAGGATGCCGGCGAC
>CALMQK010000184.1 GCA_937872085.1 uncultured euryarchaeote | reverse complement strand
ATGCTGAGAAGTTCGCGCTAAGCGCCAAGGCTACCGGGCGCACGACCGACTTGTTCCTCAAGACATGGATGGGGAAGATCGGAATACTCATTATCATGTTCTTCGTGGGCGTCGCGATCTACGGGACTCTCTTGGTGCCTCACTATACGCTTCGTCCCGAACTGTCCCTCTTAGGACCGTCTTCGACCCACCCCTTCGGCACCGACCAGAACGGCGTTGACGTTCTGGACCGCACGATGAAGGGTTCACTCGCCTCGCTGACGATCGGATTCACGGCCATGGCCGTGTCCATGGCCCTCGGCGCACTGGTCGGATTGGTATCAGGTTACTGGGGCGGGTGGAGGGACGAGGTCATCATGAGGGTCAACGATGTATTCCTCTCGATCCCGTGGCTGGTTCTCATGATCGTCGTCGCTGCCATCTTGGCCACGCAGAGCATCTGGGCGGTCATACTCGTGATTGGGCTCACCGGCTGGTCGACCACGGCGAGGATCGTGAGGGCGCAGGTCCTGTCTCTGAAATCACTTCAGTTCGTGGAACGGGCAAGGGCCATAGGATCGAGCGATTGGCACATCATCAGGAGGCATATCTTCCCGAACGTGGTGCCGCTGCTCTTCGCCAACGCCATCCTGACCATCGCGATTTCCATCCTGTCCGAGAGCACCCTTAGTTTCCTCGGCCTTGGACCGCAGGATGTGGATACCTGGGGGAGAATATTGGAAGATGCGTACACCGCCGGCTCGGCCACGATCCCGTATCAGAACCTCTTCATCATAATGCCGGGACTCTGCATCGTGGTCGTCGTACTAGGATTCACATTCGTCGGGTATGCGATGGACGAGGTCATGAACCCGAGACTCAGGAAAAGATAGGTCCGGGGACCTTTGGGACCTCTGGTCGCGCGGCTTTCGGGGGAGGTGACGGCCGAACCCCCCTCTTTTCGATGCCTGCCTTTAACCACTGGTGCAACATTCATGTTTGGAACAAACGCTCTTGCCAGAGCGGTGGAGAAGGTTGTATTGCCGATCTCAGTGAAGTGGAGTCGTGCGTGGCATGTGAGGATTGCTTCAGCTGTCATACTCTATATGATCGCGGCGCTGTGT
>CALMQK010000183.1 GCA_937872085.1 uncultured euryarchaeote | reverse complement strand
GCTGATGCATGTCTGCGGGACGCATCAGGACACCCTGATCAGGTTCGGCCTCGACAGTGTCTTCAAGGATGTCGGAGTGGACATCCGACAGGGGCCTGGATGCCCGGTCTGCGTCACGCCTCAAGTCGAGATCGAGGAGATACTTGCCCTTGCCAGGTCGGGACTCACGGTGACGGCCTTCGGGGACGCCATGAAGGTCCCTGGGGAGACCGGCTCGCTCAACGACGCGAAGACCGAAGGTGCGGATGTGCGGATCGTCTTCGGAATCGACGATGCTGTCGCCCTCGCGAGAAAGTCGAAGAAGGAGGTCGTGTTCATGGGGCTCGGGTTCGAGACGACCGCGCCCACGACCGCCTCTGCCTTGCTCGCGGATCCGCCGGACAACTTCTCAGTTCTCAGCTGTCACAGGACCGTGCCCCCAGCATTGGAAGCCATAGCCCGGATGGGCGAGATAAAGCTGGACGGCATGATCGAGCCCGGACATGTCAGCACGATCATCGGGACAAAGCCTTATGAGTTCCTTTCAAAGGAATACCATATGCCGCAGGTGGTAGCGGGCTTCGAGCCGCTCGACCTGATGATGGCAGTCTACATGCTCGCGAACCAGATCAAGGAAGGGCGGGCCCAAGTGGAGAACGAATATGTCCGGGTCGTGCACCCCGAAGGAAACCTCTTGGCGCTAGACGCGATGAAGAAGGCCTTCGAGCCTTCGGACGTCGTCTGGCGGGGGTTTCCAGTGATCAAGAGAAGCGGTCTCGCAGTGCGGAAGAAGCTCGAGAAGCACGATGCGAGGAAGAGTTTTGAGGACCTGCTGCTCCCTATCCAAGAGAAGGAACACAGCGAGGCGAAGGGTTGCATGTGCGGCGAGATGCTCCGAGGGATCGCCACGAGCGAGGAGTGTCCGCTCTTCGCAAAACGGTGCACCCCAGCCTCGCCAGTCGGACCGTGCATGGTATCGCGAGAAGGGAGCTGCTACATCTCGTACCGTTATCTCCGGAAGAAGTGAACGAGATCAAACGCAACATGGATACCTATCGAAGCCGATTGACTGGACCCATCTTTGTCCATTTTCGGAATGATAACCTGCGCACATCTGACAGGAAGAGGTTGTGCCGCTGCGACCGAAATGCTGTTCTGATTCTTCAGTCATGATTTACAATTGACAGAGATTCGGTCGAGATCGGTCGACGGCATAACCGAACAATTCGAATCAGAGCACATTACGCGGATTGTTGCAGTGGCTTTCGTCTTCCGAACGATGTCTTAACAGCGTTTTTGAGCGAACTTCGATTAAACGAATTTCGAAACTCGATGCAATAAACTGTAACAAAATCTCAAGGACTCCCGGCAAGTCAAACGATAATCGTGGCACTTCGCTCGGTTTTCGAAAAAGTGATATCGAAACGTATATAAATGACCGTTGAATTACTAAAAGTCGTCAGAATACTCACAGGTCCGGGTAGTTGCGCCAGTCATCCCAGGGTGGCAACCATTATCGGGGTCACTCGGGCCGGTCGAGAACCGTCTAACCTGTAACGAGGGAGGTGGGACATGACCGCACCCGCACCGCAAGAAAAGAATATTGAAACGAGCGATCCGACAAAGGGAGCCGGCGACATCGCCGGGTCGAAGATCGGTGTTTTCATCTGCCACTGTGGCAGCAACATTGCTGGAGTGGTGGACTGCGGTAAGGTCAGAGAGGCCTCAGAGAAGCTTCCGGGGGTTGTCGTGGTCAAGGAGAACAAGTATACCTGCTCCGACCTCGGCCAAGCGGAGATAATCAAGGCCATCAAAGAGAACGGGGTCCAGCGCGTGGTCGTAGCGTCCTGCTCCCCCAGGCTCCATGAACCCACTTTCAGGAAGTGCGTACAACAGGCCGGTCTGAACCCTTACCTTTTGCAGATGGTGAACATCCGCGAGCAGTGCTCATGGGTCCATTCACACGAGAAGGAAAAGGCCACAGAGAAGGCCGCGAACCTGGTCCAGATGGGCGTTTCGAAAGCCGGGAAGCTCAAACCGCTCGAAGCCAGGGAGGTCCCAGTCGAGCCGACCTCGCTCGTGATCGGCGGGGGCGTGGCGGGCATCCAAGCGGCTCTCGACCTGGCGAACATGGGGTTCAAGATCTATTTGGTCGAGACCCAGCCGAGCATCGGCGGGAAGATGGCGCAGCTGGACAAGACCTTCCCGACGGGCGACTGCGCGATATGCATCCTCGCGCCGAAGATGGTCGAGCTCTCGAGGCATCCGAATATCACTCTCCTTTCATACTCCGACGTGGAGGAGGTCAAGGGATACGTTGGGAGCTTCGAGGTGAAGGTCAGGCGCAAGGCCAGGTTCGTCCACGAGGACAAGTGCGTCGGCTGCGGCTCGTGCGCCGAGGTCTGCCCGGTCAAGGTTGACAACGAGTTCGACCTCGGGTTCGGCCAGAGGAAGGCCGTCTATGTCCCGTTCCCACAGGCGGTCCCGCTGAAGTACACCATCGACAAGGTGAACTGCCTGCATTTCAAGTCGGGCAAGTGCTTGCTCTGCGTCAAGAAATGCTCGAACCAAGCCATCGACCACGAGATGGAGGACGAGATCCTGACGCTGAAGGTGGGGACGATCGTCGTCGCCACTGGCTTTGATACCTACGTGCCCAAGAGAAAGGGCGTCTACAAGTACTGGGAATACGAGAACGTCATCACCGGTCTGGAGCTCGAGAGGATGCTCAACGCCTCGGGCCCGACGGGCGGGCACCTGATCAGACCCTCCGATGGCAATCCACCGAAGAGAGTTGCATTTATCCAGTGCGTCGGCTCAAGGAACAAGAAGATCGGGAACAACTACTGCTCCCGTGTCTGCTGCATGTACGCGATCAAGAACGCACAGATAGTCATGGAGCACGAGCCGGAGACTGAGATCGCCGTATATTACAATGATATCAGGGCGTTCGGCAAGGGCTTCGAGGAGCTCTACCACAGAGTCAGGGAGGACTACGCGGTGGAGTTCATCAGGGGCAGGCCGGCGAAGCTGACACTGGACCCGAAGACGAAGAGCATCAAGATACGGGCAGAGGAGACCCTTCTCAACAAGATCACCGAGAGGGAGTTCGACCTCGTTGTGCTGTCGACAGGGCTCATACCCTCCGAGGGCAGCAAGAGGATAGGGAAGATCCTGAGCCTCACGCAGAGCCCGGACGGGTTCTTCATGGAGGCACACCCGAAGTTGAGACCGGTGGACACGGCCATGGACGGGATCTATCTAGCCGGGTGCGCCCAGAGCCCGAAGGACATCCCCGACAGCGTGGCCCAGGCAAAGGCCGCGGCGTCCTCCGCGGCCGCACCGATGTTCGCGAGGAAGGTCAGGATCGAGCCCTTGACCGCGATCGTCAACGACGACCTGTGCCAAGGATGCGGCCTTTGCGTCGACCTGTGCCCATACAGCGCCCCTGAACTGGTCCCGGGAGACAAGGGTGGCATGAGGGCGCACGTCATCGAGGCCCTCTGCCACGGCTGCGGGACCTGCGCCGCTTCGTGCCCCCAGAAAGCAATCTCACCGATGCAATTCACTGACGATCAGATCTATTCGGAGATCCAGGCAGCCCTTACGGAGACCACGAGGAGGCACTCGCCCAAGAAGAAGGCCGAGGCGGAGGTGTCGCCATGACGGACAAGGAGAAGGAGGTCGAGAAGGTCTTCATAGGCGGCCTGCACGAGAAGCTGGTGGAGGACAAGATCATCGAGGAGTCGGAGCTCGATCTGAACTTCTCGAAGGAGATCAGGAAGTATGGCGGCAAGGACGTCATGACATGTCTCCAGTGCGGCAACTGCACCGGCGTCTGCCCGATCAGTCTCAAGATCGCTTACAAGACCAGAATCATCATGAAGTACTGTCAGTTCGGCCTGAAGAAGTACACCCTTGACACGAGGTGGGTGTGCGCGACATGCTACAGGTGCTACGAGCACTGCCCAGCGGATCTGAACCCGGCCGAGGTAATGATCGCCCTGAGGCACATCGCGATCAGGGAGGGCATCATCCCTCCGTTCATCAAAACCGCCGCGACCAACCTCGTGAAGTACGGCCAGAGCGTCAAGCCCGACCCCGAGATAGACAAGATCAGGATCGAGCTGGGGCTCAAGCCGATCCACACCCACGACGCCGACTACCAAACGGTCATCAGGGAGATACAGGTGCTGGTGCACGCGTCGAAGTACGACAAGCTCATAGGCATCCAGGAGGAGGTGAAGGTGTGAACGACACCAACGGATTCGTCTACTTCTTCGGATGCGTCGTACCGAACAGGTATCCTGGAATCGAGTACGCCGTCAGGTGGGTCACCGGGAAGGAAGGTTTCAACCTGGATGTCAAGGATCAGAAGGGGTTCTCATGCTGTCCAGTGCCCGGCATCTTCTACTCGACGGACAAGGACACATGGCTTCTCCTGGCCGCGAGGAATTTGGTGCTCGCCCAGGAAGAGCGCAGGCAGATACTCACGGTCTGCAACGGCTGTCTGGCATCCCTGCTCAAGGCCACGGAGTACCTCCAGGAGCCCAAGAACATGGGCAAGGTCAACAGGGTGCTCTCCCAGATCGGGAAGAAGTACACGGGCATAGCCCAGAAGACGGAGGGCAGGAGGAAGATCTTCGAGCCCGTGAAGGTCAGGCACTATGTCGAGGTCATGGCCAAGGATGTCGGTCTGGACGAGATCTCGAGGAGGGCGAAGCACCCGCTCAAGAACATCAGGGCGGCCGTCCACTACGGTTGCCATTACCTGAGGCCCACTGAGCGCGCGGCCTTCGACGACCCGAATGATCCCGTGATGATCGACAAGATCGTGGAGGCGTGCGGTGCCACCAGCGTCGACTACGAAGACAGGCTGGACTGCTGCGGCGCTGGCGGAGGCGTCAGGTCACACGTCATCGAGCTCGCCAACGCGCTGACGCAGGACAAATGCCAGAACATAGCAGCCGCTGGGGCCGACTGCATCGTCACCGGCTGCCCGTTCTGCATGCTCCAGTTCGACAACGCCCAGAAGTCGTTCTCGAAGGACGGCATCCCGGTCATGCACATCTCCCAGTTCCAGGCGCTCGCGATGGGCATAGACCCGATCTCCCTCGGCTTCGACACTCACCACGTATCGGCTCACTCGTTCCTCAGGAAGGTCAGGGGGAGCTGACCATGGAGGCAGGGGCACAGAGGGAGGACCACCAGGCGGTCCACGAACCGAAGATAGTCGCGTTCTGCTGCAACTGGTGCTCGTACGCGGGCGCGGACCTCGCGGGCACCACCAGGCTCCAGTATCCTCCGAACGTAAGGATCATCAGGGTCATGTGCTCCGGCAGGGTGGATCCGGCGTTCGTGCTGAAAGCCTACGCCCTTGGCGCGGACGGGGTCATAGTCGCCGGCTGCCATCCGGCGGACTGTCACTACATCAACGGAAACGAGAAGACCTCGATGCGGGGGGATTTCCTGGAGAACTTCCTGGACGAAGCAGGCATAGAGCCCCAGAGGTTCAAGGTGGAGTGGATCGCCGGTTCGGAGGGCAGGAAGTTCGCAGAGACGGTCAAGAAGATGGTCGTGGAGCTGGAGAAGCTCGGGCCGATCTCCAAGGAGGCGGTCCAGGATGAGTGAGGGCAGGACCGTGGGCGCCGCACTGGTGATTGGCGGAGGACCCGCGGGCATGCAAGCGGCGCTCGACCTTGCTGATTCCGGGTACAAGGTCTACATACTCGAGACGACGCCGAGCATAGGCGGCACGATGGCCCAGCTCGACAAGACCTTCCCGACGAACGACTGCGCCATGTGCATCCTGTCGCCGAAGCTCGTCGCGACGGGCAGGCACGAGAACATCACGATGCTGACGCACGCCGACCTCAAGAAGGTCGAGGGCAAGGCGGGCGACTTCAAGGTCACGATCACGAAGCATTCCAGATACATCCTCGAGGACAAGTGCACTGGTTGCGGCGTCTGCGCCGAGCACTGTCCGGTGGAGGGCGTCAATTCGTTCGACAGAGACATGGCCCCCGCGAAGGCGATCTACGTGCCCTTCCCCCAAGCCGTGCCACTCGTGTACACCATCTCCCGCGGGCTGTGCATCGGCTGCGGCGTCTGCGAGAAGTTCTGCGAGGCCAAGGCCATCCAGTTCTCGATGGAGCCGGACAAGGAGGAGGTCATCGAGGTAGGGTCCATCATCCTGAGCCCGGGGCTCAGCGTATTCGATGCGACAAAGAAGATCGAGTACGGGCTCGGGGTCTTCCCCAACGTGCTCACGAACATCGAGTTCGAGAGGATGCTGAGCGCCTCAGGCCCCACGGAGGGGCACATCATCCGGCCCTCGGACGGCGACGTACCCACGCGGATCGCGTTCATCCAATGCGTCGGTTCGAGGGACGCGCAGACGGGGAACACTTACTGCTCATCCTATTGCTGCATGGCGGGGCTCAAGCAGGCGGTCATCGGCCAGGAGCACGTCCCGGGGCTGAAGACCACCATATTCTTCATGGACACGAGGGCGTTCGGGAAGGAGTTCGAGGAGTACCTGATGAGGGCCGAGAACGAGTACGGCGTCAGGATCGCGAGGAACAACAGGGTACCGAAGGTGACCGAGGATCCGAAGACCAACAACCTCATCGTCACATATCACGCGGGGGCAGAGCTGGAGGACCAGGAGTTCGACATGGTCGTGCTCGCAGCAGGCGCGAGGCCGCCGGCATCCGCGGAGGACATCTCCAAGACGCTCGGGATCCAGCTCAACAAGTTCGGCTTCTGCGAGACGGACGATCTAGCTCCGGTGGAGACCTCGGTGCCGGGGATCTTCGTTTGCGGGGCGTTCTCCGGCCCGAAGGACATCCCGGACTCGATCGCCCAGGCCAGCGGCGCCGCCGGGAAGGTGGCCGCGATGCTTTCCAAGGAGAGGGGGAAGCTCGTGAAGAAGAAGGAGTACCCTCCAGAGAAGGACGTATCGGAGAAAGAGCCCCGGATCGGCGTCTTCGTGTGCCACTGCGGCATCAACATCGGGTCCGTCGTGAACGTCCCCGAGGTATTGGAATACGCATCGAAGCTGCCGAATGTCGTGTACACCGAGAGGAACCTGTATACTTGCTCGGGCGACACGCAGAAGAAGATCAAGGAGATGATCGAGAAGCACGACCTTAACAGGGTCATCGTCGCGAGCTGCACTCCGAGGACCCACGAGCCGCTCTTCCAGAACACCTGCAGGGAGGCGGGCCTCAACAAGTACCTTTTCGAGATGGCCAACATCAGGGACCAGTGCTCGTGGGTGCACAGGCTGGAGCCGGAGAAGGCCACCGAGAAGGCGAAGGACCTTGTCCGGATGTCAGTGGCGAAGGCGGCGACGCTCGAACCACTTCTGCAGCCGAAGATACCGGTGACGCCGTCCGCGCTGGTGATAGGCGGAGGACTCAGCGGCATGACCGCGGCACTGGAGATCGCCAATGCGGGATTCGAGGTCCACCTGGTCGACAAGGACAAGGAGATGGGGGGCCACCTGAGGAGCATCTACCACACTCTGTCCGGAATAGACCCGCAGGAACTCCTCAAGCGCCTGAAGAAGGAGATCCAGGAGAGCAAGAACGTCAAGGTCCACCTCGGCGACCACGTGGCTGAGGTCAAGGGATACATAGGCAACTTCGAATCAACACTCAAGAGTGGCGAGAAGTTCAAGCACGGCGCCATAGTCGTCGCCAGCGGGGGAATAGAATACGAACCGACGGAGTACCTCCATGGCAAGCACAAGAGGGTCATCAAGCAGACCGAGCTTGGGACGATGATCGCCGCCGGGAAGCTGAAGGCAAAGAATGTGGTCATCATCCAGTGCGTGGGCTCCAGGAACGAGGAGCACCCGAACTGCTCCCGGTTATGCTGCTCGACGGCCATGGCGAACGCCATCAGGATCAAACAAGAGCACCCGGAAACGAGCGTGTACCTCCTCTACAGGGACATCAGGACCTACGGGTTCAGGGAGGAGCATTACAACGAAGCCGCACGGCTCGGCGTCATCTTCCTGAGGTACGATTCCGCGTCGCCTCCGAAGGTCACCGCTAAGGGCGACCATCTGGAGGTCGAGGTGACGGAGCAATTCATAGATCAGGGGGTCAGGATAGTCGCCGACTACCTGGTCCTTAACGCCGCCACGCATCCTAACCCGGACAACAAGGAGCTGGCGAAGCTGCTCAAGGTGCCCCTGAACAAGGAAGGGTTCTTCCTCGAGGCGCACATGAAGCTCAGGCCCGTCGATTTCGCGACCGACGGCATATTCCTGTGCGGCCTCGCGCACTCCCCCAGGCTGATAGGCGAGAGCATATCGCAAGCGCTGGCAGCCGCGGCAAGGGTCAACACGGTGCTCTCAAAGGAGTTCATCGAGGCCGACGGCGCCGTGAGCGTCGTGGACGAGGAGAAATGCATCGCCTGCGGCAGATGCGAGGATATCTGCGAGTATGGCGCACCGAACATCGCCGAAGTCTCCCCCGGAGTCTTCAAGTCGAGGATCAACGAGGCGCTCTGCAAGGGTTGCGGCTCGTGCGCGGTCGCGTGTTGCGCGAGTGCCATCAGGCCGAAGCACTTCAAGAACGAGCAGATAATGGTCATGATCGAGGCCCTCCTCAAGAAGGACGAGCCCAAGGAGGAGGCGAAGGCATGACGGACCAGAGGTTCGAGCCGAACATCGTCGCCTTCTGCTGCAACTGGTGCTCCTATGCGGGCGCCGACCTGGCAGGCGTTTCCAGGATGCAGTATCCGCCCAACGCCAGGATAATCCGGGTGATGTGCTCGGGAAGGATTGAACCGTACTTCGTCCTGAGGGCACTGGAGCTCGGGGCCGACGGCGTTCTAGTGGCCGGCTGCCACATAGGCGACTGTCACTACATCTCCGGGAACGAGGAGGCCGAGAAGAGGATGGCCGTGACGGCCGAGGTCCTCGACAAGCTCGGGCTCGGAAGGAACCGCATGCGGCTCGAGTGGATATCGGCGTCCGAGGGACAGAAGTTCGCATCGACGATGAAGGAATTCACGGAGCAGATCCGGGCATTGGGGCCGAACCCGCTGCCGAGGGCCGTTCCTGCCAAGAAGGGCGACCCGGCGAAGATCAAGGCAGTGATGAATCAGATCATAGAGGACACGGGAGCGTTCGACTGCGTGGAGTGCGGCAAGTGCACTACTGTCTGCCCGGTCGCGAAATGCAACCCCGACTTCGCGCCCAGGACCGTCGTTCTGAAGGCCTCCGAAGGCATAGTCGAGAACGTCTCGAAGAACCGCGATGTCTGGACCTGCGTGACATGCGAGCTGTGCAACTCGATGTGCCCGTACAAGGTCGACTATTCCGGATTCATAAGGAGCATGAGGGCCGAGGCGGTCACTTTCGACAACTCACCAGTGTGCTCTCAGGGCGGATTGATGCATTCGGTCATGAGGGTCCAAGCCGCTGGCGACTTCAAGCAGGACCGGTTGGGCTGGATGAAACCGGAGCTCAAGATCGCGGAGAAGAGCGATGTATTCTACTTCACCGGCTGCGTGTCGTACTACGACGCCATATTCAGAGACCGCAACCTCGACCTGGCAGGCATCCCCCAGGCTGCAGTGAAGATAATGAATAAGGGGGGCATTACACCGGCCGTCAGCAACGACGAGGTATGCTGCGGGCACGACCTGAACTGGACGGGGGACGAGGCGGGTCTTCGGAAGCTGATGAAGAAGAACGTCGAGCTGATCAAAGCCTCCGGGGCCAAGAAGGTCGTGTTCTCATGCCCCGAGTGCTTGCGGACATTCAAGTTGGACTATCAGGACCTGATGGGGGACTTCGACTTCGAGATGGTGCACATCTCGGAGCTCGCGGACGAACTCATCCAGGAGGGCAAGTTGAAGCTCAAGGACGGTGCCCGGAAACTGACGTTCCAAGACTCGTGCAGGCTGGGTAGGCATCTGGGCATCTACGACCCTCCCAGGAACGCCCTCAAGGCGGCCAAGGGAACGCAGATGGTCGAGATGGACAACACGAAGGACAAGGCTGCGTGTTGTGGAGTGAACGCCTGGGCAACCTGCGACGAGACCTCGCGCAAGATGCAGGTGGATCGCCTGAAGGAGGCGAAGAAGACCGGGGCGGATTGCCTCGTGACTGGGTGCTACAAGTGCCTCATACACCTGAACTGCGCGCAGGCGAACAAGACCCAGGTGCCCAAGGAGCAGATAGACATCCCGATCAAGGATCTGAGCGTGATCATAGCGGGATCATTGGAATGATAGGAAGGTAGCGTAGGATGAACCCACAGCAATCAACGAAGGGAGAGCAGAAGGTCCAGCGCAGCGAGGAGAGATATCTCCTGGTCGAGCTGTCATGCAAGGACCACAAGTGCTCTCCGTGCACATACCCGAACTGCCAGAGGTTCGCGACGACCGCGCCGAAGAAGAAGCCTTACGAGACGCGCATGACCAAGATGTTCGAGGTCAAGAAGCCCATAACGAGCCCAGGGGATCCGCGCGAGAGGATGGTGCTGATCGAGCTCTCGTGCAAGGACAAGAAGTGCTCCCCGTGCACATACCCGAACTGCCAGAGGTTCGCAAAGGAGACGGGCAAGGGCAAGAGGCCGTTCAAAGTGAAGGTCACCGAGATAGAGAAGGACAGGGAGGTGCAGAGCCTCCTGTCCAGATAACTGCGGCAGGAGTTCGCCGCACGCCGAGAAAGGGAGATTACGGAGCTATGAAAAGTCGAATCTGGTCAACGAAACGCATAAGGAGAAGCTTGCGTTATCCGAGATGTTCGGCTTGACGACTTTCAGAAGAACGATAACAGTATTGATCCGAGGAACGAACAAGCAAGGAGGTCTTTGAATGGAGAAGTCAGTCATGGTGATAGGGGGAGGAATCGCAGGGATCCAAGCGTCTTTGGACCTCGCGGACAAGGGAATAATCGTCCACTTGGTCGAGAAGTCGCCAAGCATCGGAGGCCGGATGGCTCAACTTGACAAGACTTTCCCGACGAACGACTGCTCGATTTGCATTCTGGCGCCCAAGATGGCCGACTGCTTCAGCCATCCCAACACGAACGTCATCACCTATGCCGAGGTCGTTGGCGTCGAAGGGAAGGTAGGAGCGTTCAAGGTCAAGGTGCTCAAGAAGGCCCGGTTCGTGGACGAGACGATGTGCACTGGCTGCGGTGAATGCCTCGAGAAGTGCCCGGTCAAAGTCCCGAGCGAGTTCGAGATGGGGCTGTCCAACAGGAAGGCCATATACACCCCGTTCATGCAGGCCGTCCCCAGGGTCATGACCATCGACAAGGAGAACTGCATCATGATCACGAAGGGCAAGTGCGGGAACTGCAAGAAGGCCTGCAAGAGAGAGGCCATCGACTTCGAGATGAAGGATCAGATGCTCGAGATAGAGGTCGGGTCCATCATCGTCGCCACGGGCTTCGACAGCTGGAACCCGACCACGTCGACCGAGTACGGGTACGGCAGGTACCCGAACGTCTACACGGCTATGGAGTACGAGAGGATGATCAACGCCGCGGGTCCTACCCACGGCCACATCGAGAGGAGGTCGGACAAGAAGAGGCCGACCAAGCTGGCGTTCATACAGTGCGTGGGCTCGAGGAACCCGCAGGTGGGGCACCCCTACTGCTGCGCGGTCTGCTGCATGCACTCCACGAAGGAGGCGATGCTTGCCAGAGAGCACCACGACGACATGGAATCCACCATATTCTACAAGGACATGCGCGCGTGCGCCAAAGGCTTCTGGGAGTACATCGAGAGGGCGAAGCGCGACTACGGCGTCCGGTACTTGAACTCCGATGCGACGGTCCAGGAGAACCCGGAGAATCACAACCCGATCGTGGTCTACGATGTGGGCGGGAGACAGCAGTCCGAGGAGTTCGACATGGTCGTGCTCGCGACGGCGCTGATCCCGAGGAAGGAGACACTGGAGCTCGCGAAGATCTTGGGCCTCAAGGCCGACGAGTTCGGGTTCCTCGAATCCAGTGACAGGATATTGGGCATGGGCAGGACGAACGTGCCCGGTGTGTTCCTCGCAGGGTACGCTGCAGGTCCGGCCGACATTCCAGAATCAGTAGCTCAGGGCTCGAGCGCGGCCGCGAAGGCGGTCGAGGCCATGGCCCTTGCAGGGGGAGCGTGATGACGATGGCTGAGACGAAGAAGACCGACCCGAATGAGAAGCCGAGGATCGGGGTGTACGTGTGCCACTGCGGCTCGAACATCGGTGGGTTCGTCGATGTGCCGTCCGTGGCGGAGTACGCGAAGACCTTGCCCGACGTCGTCTACGCCACCGACAACCTGTACACATGCGCAGAGGACGGACTCACCTCGATCAGGGAAGGTATCCGGAAGCACAACCTGAACAGGGTGGTCGTGGCGAGCTGCACGCCGAGGACGCACGCGCCTCTGTTCCAGACGACCTGCGAGTCCGCGGGCCTGAACAAGTACCTGTTCACATTCGTCAACATCCGGGAGCACTGCTCCTGGGTGCACATGAAGGAGAAGGAGAAGGCCACACTGAAGGCCAGGGACCTCATCAAGATGGGCGTCGCAAGGGCGAGGCTCCTGATGCCCCAGGAAGAGGAGAAGGTCGACGTCGAGCCCACGGGGCTGGTCATCGGGGGAGGCGTCTCCGGCATGACCGCGGCGCTGTCGCTCGCGGACATGGGATTCCCAGTGCACTTGGTCGAGAAGGAGGGAGAGCTGGGAGGGTTCGTGAGGAACCTGAACAACCTCTACGTGACCGAGAAGAGCGCCACGGAGACGATCAAGCCGCTCATCGAGAAGGTGAAGGCGAGCAAGAACGTCAAGCTGCACCTGAACTCGCAGGTCAAGTCGGTCGAGGGGTTCATCGGCAACTATGACGTCGTCATGGCGTCGAAGGGCGCCGAGGACATCAAGACGAAGGTCGGGACGATCGTGGTCGCGACCGGAGCCCTCGAGTTCGTCCCCGAGGGGTTGTACGGCTACAACCAGTACCCGAACATTGTCACGCTGACGGAGTTCGAGATACTGTGCAAGAAGAAGAGCCTCCCGAGCCTGAAGAACGTGGCGTTCATCCAGTGCGTCGGGTCGAGGGGCCAGAAGGTCTCGTACTGCTCCAGGATATGCTGCAACGTCGCGATCAAGAACGCGATCAACATCGTCGACAACTACGAGAACATGCTCGGCCTGGCCGAGAAGAACGGGACCATCATAGACACAGTCCCGGTCGAGAAGAAGGTGCCCGACGAGATCCTCGAGCGCAGGCGCAGAAGACGCGGCAGGGAGCGAGGAGAGGAAGGCGAGGCGGAGGAGGTCAAGCTCGGACCGTCAGAGAAGATCGAGGTCACGGTGTTCAACAGGGACGTCATGGCGTACGGTGTCGAGCACGAGCTCACTTACAACAAGGCGAGGGAGCACAGGGTCAAGTTCGTCAGGTACACGCCAGAGAACCCACCGAAGGTGTTCATGGAAGGCAACCAGCTGATGGTGAGCTACTTCCACGAGACCCTGAAGCTGGACAGGTCGATGCCCGTCGACATGGTCGTGCTTTCCACGCCGATGGTGCCCCAGCTCGACACGCGTGAGATGTCCCAGATGCTCAAGGTGCCCCAGGGCCAGGACGGCTGGTTCCTTGAGGCCCACGTGAAACTGAGACCCGTGGACTTCGCGACTGACGGCATCTACGTGTGCGGCACGTGCAAGGGCCCGGCCGACATAACGGAGGCCGCGACCCAGGCAGCTGCCGCGGCTTCGAGGGCTGCGATCCCGATGGCGAAGGGGTATGTCCAGGCTGAAGCTCTGACATCCGTCGTGGACGATATCAAGTGTTCCGGGTGCGGCACCTGCATACAGGTCTGCCCATACGGAGCGATGAGGAAGAACGATAAGGGCCTCGCAGAAACGATAGTAGCGGCCTGTAAGGGCTGCGGATGCTGCGGCGCGACCTGCCCCGAGATGGCGATCACGATGACCAACTACACGGACGCCCAGCTGCTTGCGGAAGCCAAGGCGACGCTCGAGGAGGTGTGAGAAATGGCCGAACCACAACACACCATCCATGAGAAGAAGGACGAACCGAGGGCGGCGGCAGGGGAGTTCGAACCGAAGATCATCGGGTTCCTGTGCAACTGGTGCTCATATGCGGGCGCGGACCTGTGTGGAGTCAGCAGATACCAGTACCCGACCAACGTGAGGCCCGTCAGGGTGATGTGCTCCACGAGGATCAGCCCGCACCTGGTGCTGGACATATTCAAGGCCGGGGCGGACGGCATCCTCCTTGGCGGATGCCACCTGAACGACTGCCACTACATATCTGGCAACTTCTACACGGAGAAGCGTGTCAGGCTCATGTTGAAGCTCCTGGAGGATGCGGGTGTAGACCCAAAGAGGCTGAGGCTGGAGTGGGTATCCGCGTCCGAGGGTGAGAAGTTCTCCAAAGTAGTCACGGAGTTCACCGAGACGATCCGGAATCTGGGTCCGAACCAGGTCAAGAAGGACGCGGCCCTGAGGTCGAAGATCGCCGCAGCCGACGAGGCCTCCGACACCTTCAGGCTGAGGGCGCTGGTAGGCAAGGAGCTCGGTCTCGAGAAGACTGGCAACGTATACGGCAACAAGCTTGAGCAGACGGAGCTGGAGAAGCTCATCGACATCGCCACGAAGGAAGAGTTCGAGCGCTCGCTCATACTCGAGCTGTCGAAGGACAAGGCGAGGTCGGTCAAGGAGCTCGGGAAGATCATGGAGGTCCCGACGGACAGGGTCCTTAGGCACATCGTGGTGCTGAGGCAGAAGAACATGCTCTCGATGGACCACCCAGAGGGCTTCACGCCCACATACAAGACCATAATCATAGGAGGTGAGCAGTGATGGCAACTAGCGACAAGGTCGGCGCGGTCATGGTAGTCGGCGGAGGTATCTCAGGGATGCAGTCCGCTCTTGATCTGGCCGATTCTGGATACAAGGTGTACCTGGTCGAGAAGCAGCCGAGCATAGGGGGCACGATGGCCCAGCTCGACAAGACCTTCCCGACGAACGACTGCGCCATGTGCATCATGGCACCGAAGCTCGTCGCGACGGGCAGGCACCACAACATCGATCTGATAACCAATGCTGAGATAGCGATCGTGGACGGACAGGCCGGCAACTTCACGGTCACGGTGAAGCAGCACGCCTTCAGGGTGGATACCAAGAAGTGCACTGGCTGCGGCTCGTGCGCCCAGAAGTGCCCGATCGAGACCACGAACGAGTACGACGAGAACACGAAGATGCGGAAGGCCATCTACGTGCGGTACCCGCAAGCGGTCCCACTCGTCTACGCCATCGATGCTGACAAGTGCATCGGCTGCGGCATATGCGCTGAGGAGTGCAAGGCCAAGGCCGTCGAGTACGACCAGAAGGAGAAGGTCCTCGAGGTCAAGGTCGGGTCGATCATACTGTCGCCAGGGTTCGACGAGTTCAACCCGAGGCTGAAGACTGAGTACGGATACGGCGTCTGCAAGAACGTCGTCTCGAGCATCGAGTTCGAGCGATTGCTCAGCGCCACGGGGCCGTACATGGGCACGGTGCTCAGGCCTTCCGACGGCGACATACCCGAGAAGATAGCATTCATCCAGTGCGTAGGATCGAGGGACGAGCACTGCGGGAACGAGTACTGCTCCAGCGTCTGCTGCATGTACTCCATGAAGCAGGCCGTGATCGCGAAGGAGCATGGCGGGAACATCAAGCCCAGCATATTCTTCATGGACATGAGGGCGTTCGGGAAGGAGTTCGACGAGTACTACAACCGCGCTCAGAACGAGTACGGGATCAAGTTCGTCAGGTCCAGGGTCGCGGCCGTGTCCGAGGACCCGAAGACGAAGAACCTGACGCTCAAGTACGTCGAGAAGGGCGAGCCGAAGGAGGAGGAGTTCCAGATGGTCGTCCTCGCGGTCGGCCTGAGGCCCCCGGCGGACGCCGAGAACCTGAGCAGGATCATGAAGTTCAGGCTCAACGACGACGGATTCGCCCAGACCACGACATTCACACCGGTAGAGACCTCGAGGCCAGGGATATTCGTCAGCGGGGCGTTCTCCGCCCCCAAGGACATCCCGATGACCGTCGCGGAAGCGTCGGGCGCGGCTGCGAAGGCGGGCACCGAGATCGCGACTGTCAGGGGAACGCTCGTGACGAAGAAGGAGTACCCGAAGGAGATGAGCGTGGAGGGACAGGAGCCGAGGATCGGCGTCTTCGTGTGCGACTGTGGCATCAACATCGCCGGGGTGGTCAAGGTCTCGGAGGTCGTGGAATACGCCAAGACCCTCCCGAACGTGGTCTACGCCGCGGAGAACCTCTACACGTGCTCTCAGGACACTCAAGAGAAGATAAAGGAGAAGATCAAGGAGTTCAAGCTGAACAGGGTGGTCGTAGCGAGCTGCACTCCGAGGACGCACGAGCCATTGTTCCAGAACACCATCAGAGAAGCGGGCCTGAACGCCTACCTGTTCGAGATGGCCAACATCAGGGACCAGTGCTCGTGGATACACATGCACGAGCCCAAAGCGGCGACGAAGAAGTCGAAGGACCTCGTCAGGATGGCGGTCGCGAAGTCGAGATTGCTCGAGCCGTTGCAGAACCTGGAGATCAACGTGAACCCGCAGGCGCTGGTGATAGGCGGGGGCGTGACAGGCATGACATCCGCGCTCGAGCTCGCGAAGCAGGGCTTCAAGGTGCATTTGGTCGAGAAGGAGAAGGTGTTGGGCGGGAACACGCCCAAGCTGCACTACCTTCCGACCGGCGAGGACCCCGTTGCGTTCGTCAAGGAGCTCGACAAGGAGATCTCGGCGAACAAGAACATAACCGTCTACACTGGCACGACGGCGAAGGCGATCGACGGGTATGTCGGGAACTTCAAGACGACTTTGGCAAGCGGTGAGCAGATAGACCACGGAGTCGTCATTCTCGCCATAGGTGCTCAGGAGTACAAGCCAGAAGGCGAGTACCTGTACGGCAAGAACAAGAACGTCATGACCCTGCTCGAGTTCAAGGAGAAGCTGTCGAAGAACGAGGCGAAGGGCAACGAGTACGTTTTCATCCAGTGTGTCGGGTCCAGGGAGGACAAGCACCCGAACTGCTCCCGGGTCTGCTGCACGGGCACGATGACCGCGGCATTGGAGATCAAGAAGAAGGACCCGAACGCGAAGGTCTTCGTGCTCTACAGGGACATCAGGACCTACGGGTTCAGGGAGAAGTTCTACAAGGAAGCGTCCAGCAAGGGCGTGACCTTCATCAGGTTCGAGGACAAGGAGAAGCCGAAGGTCGAGGAGAAGAACGGGAAGCTCGAGGTTACTGTGAAGGACGAGGACACGGGAAAGGACATCTTCCTCAAGACGGACTACCTAGTGCTCGCATCCGGGACGAGGCCGCAGCACGATGCTGAGGCGCTTGCTCCGATGCTCAAGGTGCCGATCACGAAGGAGGGGTTCTTCCTGGAGGCTCACATGAAGCTCAGGCCGCTGGACTTCGCCACCGAGGGCGTGTACCTGGCGGGCCTCGCGCATGGACCGAAGTTCGTCGACGAGAGCATCGCGCAGGCTCTGGGCGCAGTGTCGAGGGCCACCACGGTCCTGTCGAAGAAGACGCTCGAAGCCGAGGGCATCGTCGCTGAGATAGAGGAGAAGCTGTGCGACGGCTGCGGCATATGCGTCCCGACCTGCGAGTACAAGGCGCTCGAGGTCGTGAAGGACAAGAAGGATGCTGAGAAGAAGCTCGTCGAGGTGAACGTGGGCCTGTGCAAGGGCTGTGGCGCGTGCGTGGGCACGTGCCCCTCTGGAGCGTTGACCCAGAAGGGATACAAGGACTCCCAGATCTACGCGATGATCGACGCGGCACTTGAATATGACAAGCCGAAGCAGGAGGTGAAGCAATGAGCAGCGAGGCGCAACCGCAGACGACGGCTCATGCGACCGGAGTCAAGGAACCCGACCCGAAGATACTCGTGTTCTGTTGCAACTGGTGCTCGTACGCGGGCGCCGACCTGGCCGGAGTCAGCAGACTCCAGATGCCCCCGTACTTCAGGACCATCAGGGTCATGTGCTCCGCGAGAGTGGACCCGGAGTTCGTCCTCAGGGCCTTCCAGAGGGGGGCGGACGGCGTGCTCGTTGCTGGTTGCCATCCAGCGGACTGCCACTACATAGGGGGCAACTACAGGACTCGCAGAAGGATCGCGCTCCTGAAGATGCTCATACAGCAGTTCGGGTTCGACCCCGACAGGCTGAGGCTCGAGTGGGTCTCTGCAGGTGAGGGGGAGAAGTTCCAGAAGACCATCATCGAGTTCACCAACACGATCAAGGAACTCGGGCCCTCGCCCATGGCAAGAGGTGATGAATGATGATGGCTCAGAGGCAGGCCAAGATACGAGCGGCACTGAGGACTGTCGATGGCGAGAGGGTCAGATGGCTCCTCGGGAAGAAGGGCAAGCTGACGACCACGGGGAACGTGTTCGGCGACCCCATCACCGAGCCGAGGTACGACTTCATAGTCCAGAAGGCCGCCGCGGTGGAGCTGGAGAGGAACCTCCTGCTCCAGGAGATGGAGACGGAGCCGAAGACTGTCCACGAACTCCACGATGCCACGCGCATCGCAAAGCCGGAGGTCGGGAAGCACATCATAGCCCTCAAGAGATGGAGGCTGGTCGAGCTGACTGGGATGAAAGGCCGGTCGCCGCAATACATGGCTGTGACCAGCAAAGGGGAACCTGAGGACGGAGAGGTGAGCTGAAATGGCAGAGAAGATCAAGATCGCACAATACTGGGGAGCGGGCTGCGGAGGTTGCGATGTCGCTCTCCTGGACATAGACGCGAAGATACTGGACGTGCACGCGATCGCGAAAGTCGTCGTCTGGCCCATCGGGTTCGATGGGAAGCTGAAGGAGATCGAAGCGATGCCCGACAAGAGCATCACGGTCTCGTTCTACAACGGCGCCATCAGGAACAGCGAGAACGAGCACGTCGCGAAGGTGCTCAGGGAGAAATCCGCCGTCATGATAGCCTTCGGGTCGTGCGCGTGCTTCGGGGGAACACCGGGGCTCGCGAACGTGACCAACAAGAAGGAGATCTTCGAGACGGTCTACAAGAACACGCCGTCGACGGACAACCCGAACTTCGTCACTCCCCAGGAACACTACAAGGCGAAGGAGGGCGACCTCGAGCTGCCCAAGTTCTGGGACTCGGTCAAGACGCTTGACGAGGTCGTGGACGTTGACTATTTCATGCCGGGCTGCCCACCAACGGTCAACCTGATCGCGATGGCAGTGGACGCGGTGGCGAAGCATGTCACCACGGGCGCACCGCTGCCCCCGAAGGGCACCGTGATCGCCTCGGACAAGACGCTCTGCGACGAGTGCAAGAGGGAGAGGGTCGAGAAGGGCAAGAGGATCGACAAGATCTACCAGGCCTACGAGATCAAGCCCGACCCGAAGAAGTGCCTGCTGGACCAGGGGCTCATATGCATCGGTCCTGCGACAAGAGCAGGGTGCGGCGCGATGTGCCCGAACGCGCAGATGCCGTGCAGGGGCTGCATGGGACCGACGTCTGGCGTGACCGACCAGGGAGCGAGCATGCTGAGCGCGCTGTCGTCCATAATGAACATCACTGACAAGGAGGCTCAGATGAGCGAGGAGCAGATCATGACGATGATGATGCAGGTCAAGGACCCGCTGGGGACTTTCTACGCGTTCACATTGCCGAAGTCCCCGCTGAGGCGGATCGTGACCGAGAAGAAGAGGAAGGGGTGATCTAGATGGCTGGACCGATTATCAACGACACGCCTGTCAAGACGAATGAGAAGAGGATCACGATCGACCCCATCACGAGGCTCGAAGGCCATGGCAAGATCGAGATATTCCTGAACGATTCGGGCAACGTGGACAACGCCTACCTGCAGATACCGGAGCTCAGAGGCTTCGAGAGGTTCTGCATGGGCAGACACGTGATGGAGCTGCCAGTGCTGACGAACAGGCTCTGCGGGGTGTGCCCTGCGGCTCACCACCTGGCATCAACAAAAGCTCTCGACGCGGTCTTCAGCGCCGAGCCTACCCCGACGGCAATAAAACTGAGGGAACTGTTCTACATGGGACAGTACACCCACAGCCACATCGCGCACTTCTACGCGCTGGCAGCGCCCGACTTCGTGTTGGGGCCGTCCGCGCCAGCGAGCCAGAGGAACGTGCTGGGCGTCGTGGACGCAGTCGGAGTGCCGATCGGAGCCGAGGTCATCAAGCACAGGTCCTATGGCCAGAAGGTGCAGGAAATCGTCGGCGGAAGGGCCACGCACCCGGTGTTCGGATTGCCCGGTGGCGTGTCGAAGCAGATCAGCGAGGAGGAGCGCGTCAAGATGGAGGAGATGGCCAAGAGCTGCGTCGAGTTCGGCAAGTTCACCATCAAGCTCTTCCACGATGTCGTGCTAGCGAACAAGGACTACCTCGGCCTGATACTGAACCCGGACATCTACTACCTCGAGACATACTACATGGGCATGGTCGACAAGGACAACAAGAGCAACTTCTACGACGGGGACATCAGAGTGGTGGACCAGACCGGGAACCAGCTCCTGAAGTTCAAGCCGGACGAGTACCTGGACGTCATCTCGGAGCACGTCGAGCCGTGGACCTACATGAAGATGCCTTACCTGAAGAAGATCGGGTGGAAGGGATTCGTGACCGGCCCGACGAGCGGCATATACAGGGTCGGACCGCTCGGAAGGATCAATGTGTCCCAAGGATACACGACACCCCTGGCTCAGAAGGAGTACGAGGCGTTCAGGAAGACCGTTGAAGGCCTGGGGGTCAAGGGACCCGTGCACCACACGCTTGCGTTCCACTGGGCTAGAGTGATCGAGCTGCAGTACGCCACGGAGAGGATGCTCGAGCTGGCGAGCGACAAGAGCATCACGAGCGACGACATCCGCGGGCCGTACAAGGAGCCGAAGGAGGGCGTGGGGATAGTCGAGGCGCCGAGAGGCACCCTGATCCACCACTACGCTTCGGACAAGAACGGCATCTGCACCAAGATCAACATGATCGTCGCGACGACCAACAACTACGCGGCCATCAACACGAGCGTGCAGAAGGCGGCGAAGGCGCTGATCAAGGACTGGATGGTCTCGCCAGGACTGTTGAACAAGGTCGAGATGGCCTTCAGGTGCTACGACCCGTGCAACTCGTGCGGCACGCACTCGCTGGACGACGGGCCAGCACTCGAGGTCACGGTGAAGCGGAAGGACGGCTCGGTGCTCGCGACGCGAAGAAACTTCTAGAACTCTTTTGCGAGGGGGGATCCTCCCCCTCCATCAAGTCCTTTTGAGCAACAGATGTTGCCTCTTTCTAATGCCTTCTCAAGGATGCACGAAGGAGCGACCTTAGCTGACGCAAGAAATAGATAAAAGAGTCTTTAGTCATGATTATTATGACCTAGACCCTTCGGATTCCTGTGAAAGTGCTTGTCCTGGGCGTGGGCAACCCCATCCTCTCCGATGACGGCGTGGGCATCCACGTCGCGCGTGAACTCATGAAGCGGAAGCTGCCTGGAATAGACGTTGAAGAACTGGCGGCTAGCGGCCTGGAACTGCTTGATGTCGTCCGCGGCTATGACAAGGTGATCATAATAGACGCGATCCAGACGACGAAAGGGAAACCCGGCGAGCTGTACATCCTTGAGGAGAAGGACTTCGAGAAGTCCATCCATGGATCCTCTCCACACGGCATCAACATCGCCACCGCTCTCGCCCTCGGGAGGAAGCTCGTGCCGAAGGAGATGCCAAAGGAGGTGGTGTTCTTCGCGATAGAGGCGGAGGACCTTGTCAATGTCGCCGAGAGACTCACTCCGAAGGTGGCGAAGGCGCTGCCTGGAATCGTGGAACAGATAGAGAAGGAGTTGATGTGATATGGCAAAGAAGGATCTGAGCAAGGAACTGCAGGAGCTGTACTTCCCGTCAGCCAAGGAGCCGATGTTGGTCAAGGTACCAAAGATGAACTTCATCATGGTCGACGGACAAGGAGATCCGAACACGTCGAAGGACTACATGAGCGCGATAGGCGCCCTCTACTCCGTGGCATATACCGCCAAGTTCACGCTGAAGAAGAGCGCGAAAGGCAAGGACTTCATCGTCATGCCCCTTGAGTCGCTCTGGTGGACCGACGACCCCAATGACTTTCTGAAAGGCAGGAAGGAAAAGTGGCACTGGACCGCGATGATCATGGTGCCCAAGCATGTGACAAGGAAGGTAGTAGACGATACGATCGTGCAGCTCAAGAAGAAGGGAAAGGACAAGGAGCTGCCCGCACTGCCGAAACTGAGGTTCGAGGAGTTCGATGAAGGATTGAGCGCTCAGATAATGCACATAGGACCATACTCGGAAGAGCGACCGAACATCGAGAAGCTACACAAACTCATCCAAGAGAGCGGGCACAAGATCGTCGGCAAGCACCACGAGATCTATCTCGGAGACCCACGAAGAACCAAGCCGGAGAAGCTCAAGACTGTCATCCGCCAGCCTATGAGATAGGCCATGGCCAGTGAAATGGCACTCTAATCGAGTATTCTAACATATCCTCGGAACCGGATCCCCGACAGGAGGCTCGACAACTCTCTTCCCGCCGGTGTGCGTCTCCATCATCACTCCTCGGACTTCCTTCGTCGCCTCGCCGATGATCCTGGCCTTCTTCCCTTCCGGCCTGGCCCTGATCGCCTTCAAAACAGCCTCGGCAGTCTCCGGAACTACGGCAATGATGACCTTCCCCTCGTTCCCTACCTCGAGCGGGTCTATCCCCAGCATCTCGCAAGCCGACAGCACGGCGTTGTCGATAGGGATGTCCTCCTCCCTGACCACGATGCCCACCTTCGATTTGTCCGACCACTCGTTGAGCAGGTTCGCCAGCCCGCCCCTAGTAGGATCCTTCATCGCGGTGATACCGCCGACCTTCAGTCCAGCGGCGATCAGATGGTTCAGAGGCATCGCGTCGCTCTTGACCGTCGTCTCGAAGCCGTATCCCTCCCTGAATGACAATATCGCCACGCCGTGGTTCCCGATCGCCCCCGACGCTATCAGCACATCACCTGCCGCAACGGCGGAATCGTTCGGCCAGTTCCACTTGAACCTCCTGTGCTTCCTGACCTCCCTGATGTCATGATCGAGAGCCTTCGACCTCCTACCTATCCCGCTTGTGTTGATGAAGAGTCCGTCAATCGCGCCCTTCTCCACGACCTTGGTATCTCCGGTCACGATCCTCACATCGGCCTTCTTCGCCGTCGCGCTGATGCTCCTCATGATCTTGTGGAGGTCCTCGCCCGGGAACCCTTCTTGTATTATCATCGCGCACGAGAGCGCGACCGGGGTGGCACCCATGACCGAGAGGTCGTTGACCGTCCCCGCCACGGAGAGCACACCGATGTCCCCGCCTGGGAAGAAGAGCGGCTTGACGGTGTACGAGTCTGTGGTGAAGGCTATGCCCTCCACGATGGCCGCATCGTCCAAAGCCGCCAGTGGTATCTCGCCGAAGTCGTTGTCGAGCTCTTTGAGCACGAACTCGCGGATGAACTCCTGCATCCGCTCGCCGCCGGCCCCCTGGGACATCGTGATCTTCACCATGGATGCTCCGCTGACCTTGCGAAATGGGTGGCCGATAATAACCTTTGTGGAGTTTTCGATGCGCCCTGAAAGAATGAGTTGGCAGAACAAATCGACGGTACAGACAACCTTCTCCATCCATTCGCCGATGACATTTTCCTATGCCAGCAGCAAACTATCGGACCAGGACACGAATCGATGGCTTCGTTCAAGCCTTGCTTTGGCGGCGACTCAGAGCGACGCCGAGTATCGAGGCAATCATCTCAATCCACCTAATCGTGTTGACATCGGGCAACTTCCCCGTGAGTGTCCCAGAGGCCTCGATCCAACCCAGAAGATCGTCCTTCCCGCCGAATATGTGGACGTCTAGGTAGTCCGCCTCGAGGCAGTCCTCCGGGGAGCGTCGCTGCGAATTCATAAGCGCTGGCCTGTTGAAGGTCGCCTCCGCCCCTTCCGTATACGGCTTGTCCTCCTCGAGAAACAGCATGGTCTGGTGGCTTATCATCCGGCCCGGGTACTTGCCCGCGCCATCAAAGTCCTCGCGCTTGAATGTCTCGCGCTGCCGCGCCTTCATGGCATCTTCCCTGAGCCCTGCGAACGCATTGTACCGATATAGACCGTCCCTCTCGATTCTGGTCCCGATGGCGACCCATCTGAGCCTGAACTGCTGGTGGACCATCTTGGCGGCCTTGTCGAGAAGGTCTGCAATGTTCAGCTTGTCCGAACGGGCGGCCACGAGCAGCTCCTGTATGGTCTCCATGATCTTCTGGGTGGAATCCGTGGACCATTGCGCGTACTCCATCCGCATTCCCCGCGCGATCTCCTCGGTCGTGAGTCGTTCGGTCCTGGCGGCATAACTCACATCGTGCATTGGGGTGCCCGTCGGCTTTGCGCCGACACCTTCCCTCGGCCTTGAGCCAAGCCCGACCTCGCCGAGAGCTTTGCCGCATATGCGGCACGGCCCGTGGGATCTGATGTTCTCCGCTCCACAGAACTGACATTTCATGAAGAGCCCCTAACCGGGCAATCAACGCATCAATATCATTTAACCATTTCCGGGGATAACCAAGACTTTGAGAATCCTCGGCACCCATCTTCCTGGTCGCATCGCCTTCCACTCGAACGTCCCCCTCGCCGAGACCGGCTGCCCCGGATCGATGACCGATCTAGAGAGATGGCGTCGGCCAATTCTCGACTGGTTGTTGGATGGTCATGGCCTGTATGGCGGCACTTCCGGAGGCCTTTCGAAGTCCTTGAATCGGGAAGCTGACGTGACTATGAGCACGAGTCCTGGTATAGCGAAGAAGAACGCAGGGCCGAATATCGCACAAACCGCACCCAGCACTGCAAGCGGGAACCACCTGCGCATCAGAGCCGCCAATCCGCCTATGACTCCCAGGATCGAACACATGGCGGAGATGGTCACGAGGGTCGTGCCCTCATTGGACAAATCGCCCGCCTGACCGACCACTATCGTCAACAACAGTATGGACAGAATCCCGGCCACGATCGTGAGAACGGCGCCCGTCACGAGGTACCCTTCGGTTCCAGGTTTCGACCTGGCTCTGTAATCGTGTCCGCAGTACGCGCAGACAAAGGCGTCCCAGCTGATCGATCGCCCGCATTCGACGCACCGTCTTTGCTTGACGTCGGCCGGTTCGATGGCACGTGGTGCCATGTCCTTGCCGCAATGACTGCAGTAGTTCGCTCCTTCAGAATTGCTCGCGCCACAATTCGGACATTTCATCGCCATACTCCCCGCACCCCAATCACTCTACCTACCCTATGGATATTGCGATGATCGCGGCCGGCGGGTCAGGAACCTTGATTACGTCCGAGCTTGTTTCCCCGGCAATGCTCACGGGTGCAATCCTCTCCGGAGGCAGGAGCGTACGGATGGGTCGCGAGAAAGGGCTCACCTTACTAGGTGGAGAGCCGTTCATCCTCCACGTCCGCCGAGCTATGGAGGGGCTCGTCGACGAGGTCATCGTCTCGGTTGCGAAAGGTATGGCGAAGACCTATGCCGAGGTCTTAGGCGAGCCATTCATAATCGTGGAAGATGAGGCCCCCGGCCTCGGGCCTTTGGGGGGGATCATACCCGTTCTTTCTTCCGCGAAGAGCAAGTATGTCCTGTTCTCGCCTTGCGACACTCCGTTCCTGAGCCCGAAGGTCTGCGAGCTTATCGTGTCTAGCGTGCATGGCACGGACGGCGTGGTGCCGAAGACCGGCAGGACTCACTACGAACCTCTCCACGGGATGTACAAGAAACAGCCGGGGCTGGCCGCGTTCACAGAGGCGGTCAGCCGAGGGGACGGCAGCCCTCAGTACGCCTTCAACAAACTGGACCTCAGCTTCATCCCTGAGAAGAAGCTGCGCGAAGTCGACCCTGAACTTGAGAGCTTCTGGAATATCAACACGCCTGGGGACCTCGAGCTCGCCGAAAGCAATTTCAGGACGATGCGCTAGAGAACCTAGCCCCATCTGGTCCCAAAATGCGATAGAGATTGACCGTGCGCTCGAACGATATGATGATTGCCAGGGAATACCAGACGATCGAATCCAGCTCATTCTCCCGGGGTGGCGGTCTCCCTGATCTTGATGCGCGTGATGCCGAATATTCACTCTATGAGGCCGATTCCATTACCGGTTTGCTTACCCTCGCCCGTGGTCCCTCGCAAAGTAAGGAAAGCGCTGAGGGGGAGATTTGAACTCCCGAGG
>CALMQK010000182.1 GCA_937872085.1 uncultured euryarchaeote | reverse complement strand
CGAGCGGCTTGCCCATCGTCATGACATCAGGCTCCAAGGCGTATTCCCTCGTGTAACCCCCGATGCCGCAGCACAGGGTGTGGGTCTCGTCGAGCATGAGCAGCGTGCCGTACTTGCGCGTGAGTCTCCTCAGCTCGTCGTGATAGCCAGTGTCCGGAAGGATGATCCCGTGATTGGTCATCACGGGCTCGGCCAGCACGGCCGCGACATCCTCCGGTTTCAGCGCTTTCTCCAACGCTTCTACATCGTTGAACTGGACCGCTTTCGTCGTCAGCGCCGGATCCACTGGCGCCGAGATGTTCCCGCGACGAGCTATGACCTTGCCCTTCTCCAGGATGACCAGAGCCTCGTCGACGGTCCCGTGATAGCAGCCACTGATGACCAGGATCTTCCTCCTCCTCGTCGTCTCGCGAGCCAGTCTGATCGAGTACCTGTTCGCGTCCGTGGCTGTCATGGCGATCTGCCAATAGGGAAGGCCAAACCGCCGACCTAACTCCTCTCCGACCCAGATCGAGTCCTCGGTCGGGAGCATCATCGTTATCCCGTTCTTGACCTGCTTCGTCACCGCATCCACTATGGCCTTCGGGGAATGTCCGAACATCGAGCCCGTGTCTCCGAGGCAGAAATCCAGGTACTCGCGTCCATCCACATCCCAGACGCGATTCCCCTGTCCCTTCTCGACGAAAATCGGGTAGGGTCCGGCCCATCGGGTCATCCAGTGCATGGGCACGCCGGCAAGGAGGACTGACTGCGCCCTTTTGAACAGAGCCTTCGAGCGAGGATGCTCGAGGACGAACTGCTTCTCCTCTCTTACCAGCAGCTCCTTGATTCTCGAGCGATCAATCTTCCTAATGGGCGTCACCACGGTGAAGGTCTTCGACTTCGGATGCTGACAGGTGTAAATATCCTTTTCTTTGACCGGGACCCGAAGGGGGTTCTCGGAACCAGTCGTTCGTAGGGAGCCTAGCGACCCATCTTCTCGAGGTCGTACACCCCATAGTCCTTGGTGTGCTCCTTGAGGAGGGCATCAAGGTCCTTCATCATCTCCGGTTCCAGGGGGTCAGGCGCATGAGACTTAAGGAGTTCGTCCATGCGCTCCTTTGCTCGCTTGTTCGTATCCTTGGCCCCGGAGGCAAGCCATTGCTGCCTGGTGGACCTGTCAGATAGTCTTGCCTGAGAATGCTCGCGTTTGAACTGACTCAGCGTCCTCG
>CALMQK010000181.1 GCA_937872085.1 uncultured euryarchaeote | reverse complement strand
GCCAGGTGAAGGACATAAGCCCCTTTCTGTTCCCGTCTTGCGACGGTGATGACATTCGACTGTTGCACTCTACCCGCCGACGATGAGATATCGATTCGGCCGTTTGAGCTTGCTCCAGTGGGGAGTCGCCGTTTCACCAAATCCCCGGGAGACTTCATCCACAGAGGAATCATCACGTTATCCCGGGACTGTGTCGTTTCTGCGCCCTTGCCAGGACTCTCGCCCTGCTGTTCTGACAGCCCACCTTCTCTTGGAGAGGGGACTTTCCTCAGCCGGTCCACGATGAACGCGAACCTACCGTCAGTCATCCGCCTTCTCCTGGCGATCGGTTACTACGCCATTGCTCCTACAAAAGCCTTTCCTCATCCAAAGAAAGGCATCTACATCACGCGCGTGGGCGAGAAGACCTTCTTCACTGTCACATGGCCTGTGGAAGAATCGAGAAAGGCGGAACGACCTCGGTCCCCCTCTACGTCTTCGGCTACGATTCTGATTGGAAACTCCCTGAGGGCCTTTCGGACTTCCAGCACGTTGAACCTGCCGATGTTCGCGAACTGAACATTGAGGTTCTTGAACATCTGCGCTCCCCCAACGAGCTTCGCGATTATCCTATCCTTCGCCGCTCCGTTGAGCGTCATCTCCTTGACGAGCTTTCGAGTCCCGGTGTCCGCGTATTTCCCCTCCATGTCCACCTTCTGGGGTGCTTTGGGGAGTAGGACGTGCACCATCCCTCCGACCCTCGTCTGTGGGTCGTAGAGGATGACCGCAACGCAGGAGCCAAGTCCCAAGCAGGACAGCTGCTCAGGCGAGTGGCATACGGCCAGTTGGCCGATTCCCACGATGCGGGGCTCCTTCATCGTTTTGACTCCATCCTGTCGAGGATGATCTTCAGTGTCTGATCCTCCGGGAGCATCAGGAAGTATCCTTCGAATTCCTTGTCGAGGGCTTTGAAGCATGTATGAACGGCGAGGACGGTGTCCACTTTCGCCCCGAGCGCTGCAAGCGGCATGTCAAGGACGGCCCCAAGGAGGTCCACCGTGGCATCCGGGGGTGCCGGGATCATGTCGATGTCGACCATCTTCGAGACGGCTATCAGATACCAGCAGAGGCAGATGTTGCCGACCTCCTTCAGACAGGACCTCTGAAGCTCGTTGAGGTTCGATAGGTCCACCTGCTCCTTCGTGAGGTGCTTGAGCAGCAAGATGGCGGACTCGCTCGGGAGGATGACCAGTATGCCGCTCTTCAATGAGCCACATAGCTGCGTGTAAGTCCCGGCGACGATCTTCTCGGCACCACCGAGCCATTCAGGGACCTGGGACAGTGGCATGATGTTGCACGATGTGACGTCGTTCATGAGGTCGACGTCCAGCATAGTTCCGAGAGCCGTGGCCGCGCTGCCCGCGCCGATGTTTGCGAACTCCTTGATGATCTCCAATGCTCTGCCGGGATTCTCTTCTGCCATCGCACCTCAACCTCCGATTATGGATTCGACATCGAGTATCAACGCGATCTTGCCGCTTCCCAGGATGGTTCCTCCAGAAATGCCCTTGACCCTCCGCAGCCTCTGGTCCAGCGACTTGACCACTATCTGCTGGTGACCGATAAGCTCGTCCACCTCGAGCGCCGCGCGCCTGTCCCTGCTCTGCACGACGAGGGTGTTGATGCTGTCCTTTTCGACCTTCTCAAGCCCGAAGAACTCGCGCATCCTGATCAGTGGGAGCACTTCTCCGCGTAGTTGGACTACCTCGCGACTCCTGATGAGCTTCACCTCGCTCATCTCGTAATTGTGGGTCTCGACTATCGTCCCCATGGGGACGGCGTAGGTCTGATCGTGAATTCCAATCAGCATAGCGTCTATGATGGCAAGGGTGAATGGCAGCCAGAGCGAGAATGTCGTCCCCGCCCCCTTCGATGAGTTTACCATTATGCTTCCGCCGAGCTCTTCGACGCTCCTCTTGACCACATCCAATCCCACACCCCTTCCCGAGACATCGGTCACCTCGGTCTTCGTCGAGAAGCCGGCCCTGAATAGCAGGTCGATCAATTCCTTGCCTGATGCCGAATCAGCCTGCAACTTGTTCATGATGCCCTTCGCGACCGCTGCGTGCCTGACCGAGTCGAAATCTATGCCCCTCCCGTCGTCCGAGACCTCTATTAGCACATGGTCCTGCTGCTTGGATGCTACTATTCTGATCAGACCTTTGGGCCGTTTGCCGACCTTCGTCCTTTCCTCCACGGTCTCGATGCCGTGGTCCACGCAGTTCCTAAGTAGATGCACCATCGGTTCCGCTATCTTGTCCGCAACGGTTCTGTCCAGTTCTATGTTGCCAGACTCGACGACGAGCTCGACCTCCTTGCCCTCGTTCTTCGCGATGTCCCTGACCATGCGGGGGAACCTGCTCATGACCATGTCCAATGGAATCATCCTGATCCCGAGGACCCTGGTTTGAATATCAGATGTGAGTTTGTCGATCAATGCGGATATCTCGAGGAGCTCGTAGTCGTCGCGGGTTGAGGCCTTCTGCAGCAGCCTGCTTCTTCCGATGACAAGTTCACCGACATTGTCGAGCAGGTCGTCCAGCTTGTCCATGCCCACCTTCACCGTCTGGACGTGCGCGACCTCCGCTGTGACCGAGGCGGATGCTGGTTCCTGTCGCGTCATCTTCTGCCACTTCTCCCTCGGGACATTGGTGGGTCCAACGAGCAGATGTTCGACGTCGCTCATTGCAACGACCCTCTTCAATGCATCCTGGAGTTTGTCTCCTGGCTGGAGGACGACGGACAACTCCTCAAAGACCGATTCCTTCTCTATCTCGGCCTCAGTCGGGTTCGATTCGACGACCTCGGAGTATTTCGCAAGCTCCCTGATGATGACTGTAGCCCTGGCCGACGGCAAGGAGCAACGCCGGCCGAGCTTGACGACTACCGTGACGGTATCTTTGACGGGCTTCTGCCCATGCTTGTCGCCCTTCTCCACCCTTCTGACCTCGGTCTTCACAGGTGGAGGAACCGATCTTGCATCGTCGTGTTCCTCTTCGGAATGGACCGCGAGGACGGCAATGAGCGCTTGGACCACTGCTGGGCTCTCCTTCAGCGGTTCACCATTTTCGACTGAGGCCACCATCACATCGAGGGCGTCGAAGCCTTCGAACAACGCTTCTGATATCTTGCCTGTTGGCACCAGGTGTCCGTCCCTGATGGCGCCTAGCACGTTCTCGATCTCATGCGCGGTGTCTTGAACGGCCTTGTAACCCATCATTCCGGCCATGCCCTTTATCGTGTGAGCGCCCCTGAAGAGCTTGTCGATCAGTTCCTTGTTGCCAGGGTCGTTCTCCAGTTCAAGGAGCGAATCGTTCATGATCCGCAGGCATTCGCCTGACTCGGATACGAACATCTTCGCATACTTGTTCATGTCTAGCTCTTTTGGCAACCCGACTCACTCCTCCAGGAATCTTACGATCTGTTCTGCGATGCTCTCGAGCGGGAGGATCTTGGAGGCGGCTCCTGCCTCGATCACCGAGCGGGGCATGCTGAACGCCAGCGAAGATTGTTCGTCCTGGACCAGCACCTCGCCTCCGGCATGTCTGATCGCCTTCGCGCCGGCAGCGCCATCGGCGCCCATCCCGGTGAGGACTATCCCCATGGCGTTCGCTCCGAGGCAGTCCGCCGCGCTCTTGAACAGGACGTCGGCTGACGGCTTCACGAAATGGACGGGGGATTCATCGCTGAGCCTCATCAGAAGACTTGAGGCGCCTTTCCACGCGAGCTTGAGGTGCCTTCCCCCAGGCGCGAGGTACGCCGTCCCTTTCTCGGCCCTCTGTTCATCGCCGGCCACGACCACCCTCGGTCCGTTCTTTGAGGACAGTCTCTTGGTAAGCGAGTTCGAGAACTCAGCAGGAATATGTTGGACAATGAATAGGGGTGCCGGCAGCTCCTTCGGCAAGGCAGCGAAGATCA
>CALMQK010000180.1 GCA_937872085.1 uncultured euryarchaeote | reverse complement strand
CTCTGGAGATCCAGAAGCTGGTGATGGACCAGCTCGGACTGGGTGTCGAGGAAGGCCCTACCCAGCTGGTCTCGAGGGATAGATACGTCGAGCTCATCTCACTTCTGGCCAACATCTCATGCTCCATCGAGAAGTTCGCGACCGAGGTCCGAAACCTGCAGAGGAGCGAGATAGCCGAGGTCTCGGAACCGTTCGACGAGGGGGTGCAAGTAGGCAGCTCGACGATGGCGCAGAAGAGGAACCCGGTCACGGCGGAGAACGTATGCGGGCTCGCCAGGATAGTGCGTGGATTCGTGACGCCTTCCTTCGAATCCGCGATCCTATGGCACGAGCGGGACCTGGCGAACTCATCTGCAGAGAGGTTCTTCGTGCCTCATTCGTTCATACTCGTGGATGACATGTTGGTCAAGCTCGACACTCTGTTCTCGGGATTGGTCGTGAACGTGGAGCAGATGAAGACGACCATAACCAAGGCGGGGAGCGCAACCATGGCCGAGTCCGTTCTGCTGACACTCGTGGGCAAGGGAATGGGAAGGCAGGATGCGCACGAGCTCATCCGAAGGTGCAGCATGGAGGCGCAGAAGGCTGGCGAGGATTTCAAGACGAGGCTGATGAAGACCAAGGAGGTCACTTCGCTCCTGTCCGAAAAGGAGATCGATGCGGCCCTCGACCCCAAGGCGTACCTCGGCAGCACTGGCCAGACGATAGACAACATTCTCAGGATAGTCTCGTCAGGAAAGTAGAAATACAGCGCCTCTTCTCCACGGACAGAAGGGCCCTTAGATCAGTGGCAGATCGCTTCCTTCGCAAGGAAGAGGCCGTGGGTTCAAATCCCACAGGGTCCACTATTTTGCTGGCTAACACCCAAAGCGCCCTTCTCAGGGCACTTGACCGATTTTTGGCATCGGGCGCACAGCGCCATTTCGTGGGCTATGCCCTGCTGGTCTATGCCAAGATACAACATCGTCGTCCTTGTGTCATAGTGACCGAGAATCCCGGGCGGGTCTGTCAATTCAGGGTTCATCGAGCATGACACTTGATATGCCGGCCGGTTCAACCACGCACGTATCGGCCTTGATCCTATCTCGGTACTTCCCGGATGATAGGAGAAGGTACATCGCTGAGGACGCGATGAGCATCCCTCCTGCGACGACCCAGGCTGTGCGGATCGACATGACCTCTGCGATGTAGCCGAAGGTCAGGGCTCCGGTCAGAACCCCGATCTGCAGAACGAACGATTCGAAGGACATCAAAGTGGACCTGCGTTCGCCGGGAACTTGCGAATTGAATATCGTGGCATGGGGCGAATTGGACATTCCGTTGATGAGCAGGAAGGACATGAAGAAAACCGCAAATCCCAAGACCGTATTCTGAAACGCCAGGACGATGAGGGAGGCGCCCAGGACCAGTCTCAGACCCAAGAGTATCTGCGGGTAGTTCTTGCCTAGCTTCGAACACATGGGGGTGATCAGGATATTACCAATGGAGGCTGCCAGGAAATATCCGGCCGCCATGACTCCGAATATCCAGCTCTGTTCGTTCGGGCCCAGAATGCCTTTCAACTGAGGCTGCCAGAACACCTCCAGGCTCATCATGCCGAACCCAAGGACCAGAGATGCGACCATCAGGGTCAGGATCACCCTGTTCTTGACGCCGTACTTGATTGACGCTGAGATGACTTCCGGGAACTGCTTGAGCCCGGACAAGACGCTCGTCGAATGAGCTCGATTGGCCACCTCGACGACAAGAATCGATGTCATGATGAACTGAACGACAAGCGCGACGCTCATGACGATCAGATTCGCTGAATAGCCGCTCGTTCCGAGCGTCCCCTCCAAGGAGCTGCCCAGAGTCATCGGTATCACTCCACCCAACAGTGAGCCCGCGGCGATTCCTGCGGGGATGAAGATGTTGGCCTTCGCAAGCGCCCTCTGCAGGTCCCCTTTCGGGTTTGCGTGCTTGAACTCGTCCACGAACCAAGCGTCGATCGTTCCCGAAGACAGCGCTCTCGCGGTACCAGTGCCGAAGAAGCCGACGAGCAAGCCGGCGTAGTTCCACGATACGATCAACCAGAGGACAGAAGCGAGCTGCACAGCCACGGATATCAGATAGACCCGCTTCCGGCCGATGCTGTCTGAGAGGCCTCCGGTCGGCAATTCGAGCAAGACCAAGGCGGCAGAGTAGACAGCAACGGTCGTTCCAACCTGAAGGTTGTCAAGGCCTTTGTCAATCAGAAACAGTATCATTATGGGGAAGAAAAGGCCCACGATGAACCAGTGAAAGGTTTGATTCAGCGTGTATATGGAGATCAGACTCAGGCTCATTCTACTGGCACCCCTTGTTTTCGCGGTCAATAGAGTCCTGCAACATAAAGCATCGCCTGGCCAGCCGAAGGCAGACACTGCGTGACCTCAACTGGCCGCCACCCGACGCAGCCACTCAGGTAATCTGCCATGCCCAGACGAAGATCCGTTGTTTCCCCATCGAGGTCATCGTGTAGCATCGTGGCACGTAGAGTCCAACCTACTTGAGAAACGAATGAAGATGGGGAAGGGTCTAGACTATCTTTCGATTCTTCTCCATGGCGAGGATGCCCTAGGAAGGGCATTTTCGAGGGTCAGACAGTCAATTTCGTGGTCCCTTATCCCATAAGGTCCGCCGCGATTCTCGGAAAAGGTCAAAGGGAAGGACGGGCTTCCTGGACGAGGCAGCGGCGATTCGGATGACTCTAGGCTCCTTCATGATAAGAAAGAAGAAGACCCTGATCGGGGCGGCGATGGTACCCACGGGCATCTTGATGTGGTTCGCTTCACCCTATCTGAGATCGGACAGCTTCCATCTCTCGGTATTGGTGGGGCTTGTAAGCTTCTCGGTCGTGTTCCTGACCGGGTTCATCATGACCCTATATGGCGCTGGCCTAATCCTGGTCGACAACGACCTCTGGGGAGACTGAACAGGCCCCAACTCCAGATGAAGCTTGAACCACGGACACGAAACGGGCTTTGACTTAGCGAGTATGCGAAGCCGACAGACGGAATCGGCCCAAGTCCTGGTCGTCCAGATCAATAGACGAGTTCGCCCTTGACGAAGGCCGAGGTCCTCGGATCATCAGGATCGCCGAAGAACCTCTCCCTTTCTGCGACCT
>CALMQK010000179.1 GCA_937872085.1 uncultured euryarchaeote | reverse complement strand
TCGTTCTTGGTCTTCTCCAGCTTGTCCGTCAGAATCGCGAACAGCAGCACGGGGAGCACGAAGCTTGCGAACTCGAGCAGGCCGTTAGCGAGGGCATAGCTTTCGATGCTTCTCGAGAAGTAGATGAGGAGGATGCAAGGGATCGAAGTCAGGGCGCTCATGGCAACGAAGAACCTCCTGTTCTGGATCTTGTCCGATACCTTCCCGAGGATTATGGCCATTATGCCCGCGCTCAACCCGAACAGCGAGAAGAGCACCCCCAGGCTGTATTCGCTCTTGGTGAACGTGTACGCGACCAGTGTCATGTCCACCCAGAATATCCCCTCGAAGCCACCTTCGCCGATCACCGCGATGACATTCCGCCGGCCTATCACATCGAGGCGGATCCTCATCTCCTGGTCCTTTGGAATGTACTTCCTGTAGGCCACGATTGTCGCCAGGGTCGCACCGATTATCCCGATCCCTATCAGGAACAGCGCCTGGTAGCTGGCGAAGCCGATGACGAGCCCTCCCAGGAATGGCGCGACGAAGGTCGCAGCGGGCCACACGAAGAAGAAGGCACCGTAAGTCACGCCCCTGTCCGTCTTCTCGGTCATCTGAGCCATGAGGATGTTGAAGGGCGTCCAGAAGAGCGGGTAGAATAGGCCGAAGGAGACGCCCGCGAGGATTGACAATGCCCAGCCGTCCCTGACCGTGAGGAAGAACGAGTACTCCGCTATCTGGAACACCAGTCCGACGAGCATAACGTTCCTCGGGTCGATGTGAGGTCGCCATGACATCCACACGCTCACGAAGATCGCGATGGTGAATCCGAGTCCGAGATAGATTGCCCCGGACCAGATCGGCATGTGGTAGTTGTTGAAGAGATAGATCATGTTGAATGAGCCTGCAAAATTGTTCCCGAACGCGAGCAGCGCGTTGATGATCATCAGGCCCACGAAGGCTCGCCTGTCCATGGAGACCCGAAACGGGAGGGCTGTCTTATAATTTGGCGACTGGCAATGGGCTCATCGTTTGCACTCGGTCTTGCCGAGGTTCAGCATCTTCATCTTCTGGTGTCCGCCCGGGCCTCCCCTCTGCTCCCTAGCCTTCTGGATGCACTCTTCGCAGTCGCACACGAACGATGCGAACAGGTAGTGCGTGGCCGGTTTGCCGCAGATCTCGCACTTCTCGCCCTTGAACATCGGTCCACCTCAAAGTTCTCGGGGATATCAAAACTTGCGCCTCATCTGCGCAGATCCCGCTAGACCCTCTCGACGTCCATGGAGAAGTCGATCGATCTCGCGGAGTGAGTGAGCCATCCTAGCGAGATTATGTCCGCCCCTTTCGCGTACTCGACCACGTTGTCCGGGGTTATCCCTCCAGAGGCCTCTATCAGAACGTCCGGCCTCTTCTTCCTGAGCTCCCCCGAAAGCTTCGTGAACTCCGCCGGTCGGAAGTTGTCGAGCATGATGATGTCCGCCCCGTTATCGAGGGCGAGCAGCGCATCCTCCCTCGACTCGACCTCTATCTCGATCTTCTTGGTGAAGCTCCCTTTCCTTGCCCTCTTGAGAGCCTCGACTACGCCACCGGCGATCCTGATGTGGTTGTCCTTGATGAGGATGGCATCGTACAGGCCGTACCTGTGCGGATCCCCTCCTCCGAGGAGGACGGCCCTCTTCTCGAACTCCCGGAACCCGGGCGTGGTCTTGCGCGTGGCCGCTATCCTGACCTTCGGGTTCACCTCCCTGGACCTTTGGACCAGCTCGTGGGTCAAGGTCGCGATCCCGCTCATGCGCATGATGAGGTTCAGGGCGAGCCTCTCCCCGGCAAGGACCTGCCTTGCCGTCCCCCTGACCTCCATGACCACCTCGCCCTTCTTCGCGGGCTTGCCGTCCGTCTTGCTCTTCACGACCTCCGCTCCGAGCTCGGCGAACAGTTCGGAAGCCTCCGCGAGCCCTGCGAGCACGCAGTCAGCCTTGCAGATGATGTGCCCCTCCGCCCTCGCGTCGGCAGGCACGACAAGTTCCGAGGTTATGTCCCCCGAACCGATGTCCTCCCTCAGGAACTCGCGTATCCTAACCTTCATAGATATGGAGAAAGCTTGGAGGCTTAACTAAGTTTTCGCGGTAACATGGCGTCTAGATCGTCCATTTCTCGCCGTTCATCGGGAGCATGACCTCGAAGCCTTGAGCCCTTAGGTCGCCTGCGAGTATCTCCCTGTTGTCCCCGTGCATGAGCACGATCTTCTGCGGGGAGCAGCCCTTGGCGAACGCCATCAGGTCGTCGTGTCCGGCATGTGCCGAGAAATCGAACTTCATGACCTCGCAGTTAATCTTCTCGTTCACTCCCTGGAATTCGAGCATGCCGGTCTCCAGGAGCTTGCTGCCGTTGCTCCCCTCGACCTGGTAGCCCGTGAGCAGGATGGCGCTCTTGGGGTCGTTCCGGATACTGTCTATGTAGCTCAGCGCGGGCCCGCCATCGAGCATTCCGCTCGTGGTGACTATGACGTCCCCACCTAGGGCGCGCGTGCGGGCGTGCATGTTCCTGACCTCGTGCGTGCGGAGTATCGCCTGCCGCAGCTTCTTGCCGGAGCGCACGTACTCGGGGAACCTGAGGTATATCTTGTTGACCGTCTTGCCCATCCCGTCCAGCCAGAACTCGAGCCCGCTGTCCCTGAGGATCAGGAGTATCTCCTGTGTCCTCCCGACAGCGAAGGAAGGTATCACGACGGTCCCACCTCTGTTCGTGATCTCCTCGATCTTCTTTATGAAACTGTCCTCGACCTTCTGCCTATTCGGGTGGTTCCGGCCGGAGTAGGTCGATTCCATGATGAGGTTGTCGCACTTGACCGGCTTCGCGCCAGTCACGAGCCTCGTGTCGAGCGTGTGGATGTCGCCGGTGAGGAGCGTCGACCTCTTGCCCTGCATCTCATACATCGTGGCGCCGGGTATGTGCCCTGCTGAATGGGTTGCTATGCGCATTTTCCCGACGGACACAGTGTCTCCGAACCGGATCTCGTCGAACCTGTGCGCTGCCACCCTTACGTCGTTCGAGTTGTAGGGCTGCGGATATCCTTCCGCTTCCGCGATCTTGACGCTGTCCTGCATGAGCATCAGACCGACCTCCCTCGAGACGGCTGTGGACACGACCGGCATGTCGTACCTCGAGGTCAGCCAGGGTATCATCCCTGAGTGGTCGAGGTGCGAATGCGTCAGGAGCATCATGTCAATGGGAGGGCTGGGCATCGGGTACTTCGGAGGATCGGAAGCCGTTATACCGTAGTCGAACAGTATCTTGGAGCCGTCGACCTGGAGCAGTACCCCTAGCCTGCCGACTTCGTTACCTCCGCCAAGAAACATGCCGTCGATATGCATCCTGCTCACGCCAACAGTTCACAGTATAATTAGATTACTGCCCCCGAGATGTGGTCGATTATTCGTCGCCCACTATCTGGACAGCTACTTCTCTGGACCTCGGCTTATTGTCGAACTCCAGGAACACGATCTGTTGCCAGGTACCGAGCAGCAGCCTCCCATCGACTATCGGGACGGTCAGCGATGGCCCGACGAGGGATGCTCGGACATGCGAGTGGCCGTTCCCGTCCCCCCACCTTCTGTGATGATCGTAGTCGATGCCTTTCGGGTACAGCCGGTCCATCGCTTCATTGAGGTCTTTGACGAGCCCGGGTTCGAACTCGACTGTGGTGACGGCCGCCGTCGACCCTGCCACGAATATGCACGCCAATCCGTTGTCTATCCCGGATTTCGAGACGATATCCTGCACTTTGTCGGTTATGTCGATGATCTCATCCTTCGCGGAAGTCCTCAAGCAAACGGTCCCGCTCTTGGTCGACAAGCGATGCACCTCGTTCTCGGGATGCGCTCGGGACTGATAACATTTCTTCACTTCGTGGCTTCGTGCCTATACTAGAACTTGTGGATGGTAGGTACCCCGCCCGATGGTGCGTCGGGCACCACATAATATATATCATCGATTCCTAATCAACGTTCTACAATGACCCCGGACAGTGTCTCATTTGGCAGACCCTCAAGGGCCTACAATACGGACAAGAGGGTTTGGCTAGCATCGACGTTCCGAGTGGAGCTCATTAAGAACGGGATCGAGAAGGCTGGCTCGATAAACAGACTCGCGAGGGAGCTAGGCTATCGTTCTCGGATCCACCCGGGATGGAGCGTCCGGCAGATCTTGGTCGGGGAGCAGCCGTTCCCGTTCGAGAAGCTCGTCAAGCTTTCCGACTATGTGGGTTATCCGATCGATGACGTCCTGCGCTACAGGACGGAACCAGATAGGGTGACCATGAACAGCACCAACGAGGCGCTCATGAAGCACGGCTTGTGGTGCTATCACGTTGCAAGGCTGCGTCTGCGGTAGGCCAC